>CAYQRT010000013.1:0-17936 GCA_964419695.1 uncultured Spirochaetaceae bacterium
ATCACCGACGAGCTCCGCCGCCAAAACCGCGCCTGGGTTCTGGGGTTGTCGGTCAATGATATCAAGGAGGGGGCCGCGCGACTGATGAAAGCATATGCGCAGGGAAAGACGGCGGTGCTGACCGGCCGCGACGCCTGGGACAAGGCCAAGCGGGACAACCCGCACCTGACCTTCACCGAGACGGAAATCTCCCTGTAACAACCGGAGGTTTTGTTTCCGGCCGGGGCGCTTTATTCAGGTTTGCGCATTATTTCTTGAGATAACGCAGATGACCGCGGTCTGGTTGTGCAGGTAATGGACGCCCTTGATCGGGGCGATCTCGCCGCAGGCGTACATGCCCAGCCAGGGCACGTCCTTGCCGAACGGCTTCTGCAGCGCGTCGATGCCCTTGGCCTTCACCTCGTCGCCGAAAAACATCCGGCCGCGCGCCGCGCAGTCCACGTGGAGCACGGCGATGATCTCCTTCTCTTTAAGTCGCGTCTTGAGCCGTTCCGCCATCACATGCGCCCCGCTCGACGTCTTGTCCGGATCGCGCCGGATCACCTGTATTTTGGTCCCCTCGGGGATCTCGGTCGAAAAATTCATGGAATCGTCGGGATTTTGCGACACGGGCGCGCGGATGATGTAACGATCGTATTCAGTGGCCAGGTGATCGGGCAGCTTGATGCCGAAATCCAGGAACGTTCGGATCTCACGCGTGAACGCGGTCCAGCGGTCGTCCAGGTACTGCTTGAAGAAGGCCCAGGTCGAGATGCCGTCGATTTCACAGACTGTGTTGCCCCGGGCCTTGGTGATGGTTTTCTCCGTGCCGATGGGCACGCACCCGTGCGACACGGCGATATCGATGTCGAGCGACCCGGAAACCAGCACGCAGACGGCACCGTCCGAAAGCACCTGGTCGTTGCAGTACTGGTAAGCCCGGCCCAGGATGAAATTGTCACCGCCCAGGGCCCCGCAGTACAGAAGCGGTTCGGTGATCACCGAATCCAGCCCGGTGAAGAAATCCTTGGCGTTGCAGGTGAGTCCGTCCGTGAACGTCCAGAGCACCAGGGGGCGCGGGATGTTGGCGTTTCTCACGCCCCGGCCGATTTCGACCCCGGCCTGCAGCGAGTGCTCCTTCAGGCCCGCGACGCAGAAGGGGGTGAACGTGATTTCGTCCGAAGCGACGACCATCACCCCGACCGTGTTCCTGCCCTTGACCGGACCGGCATTGGTGAAGACGGTTTCGCCCTCGGGACCGTCCTGGGTGATGATCCCTTCGGCCGAACATCCCGCCAGCGAAGCGCCGCCGGTAACCGAACGAACACCCGCCACCAGCCGCTCCTGGTCGTACTCCACCGTGGAGAAGACCTGCACAAAGTCGCACTGCTCCACGCCCGCCTGTCGTAACGCCTCCCGGGCCGCGGCCACGCCCGCCTCAAACGCCTCCCCGCCTGAGCTTCTCCCCACGCCCACATTGGTCGCCATCTAGTTCCTCCGTCCCTTAAGTCTATGCCACCAGCGTCCCGCAATTCAAATGAATCACGGCTCATTCCCATTGCCCGTTTTTTTTGGTATGGTGGTCTCACAAACTGACTATCATTATTACCGCCGCGAAAGACCAGTCCTTCCCGCGGTATTCAGGAGCGTGCCACGCATGATCAGGATCAACCCCCACTTCGCCAAACTGGCCTCGTCATATCTCTTCGCCGAGGTCGCCAAACGGGAAAAAAAATACCGCGCTGAACATCCCGGGGTGGAGATCATCAAGATGGGCATCGGCGACGTGACCCTGCCTCTGCCCTCCGCCTGCGTCAAGGCGTTTCGGGCGGCCGTGGAGGAAATGGGGGTGGAAGAGACATTCCGCGGCTACAGCCCCGACTACGGCTACGATTTCCTGCAGGAAAAAATCGCCCTCCATGATTTCCAGGAGCGCGGGGCCGACATCCAGCCCGACGAAGTGTTCATAAGCGACGGGGCCAAAAGCGACAGCGCCAACATCCAGGAAATTTTCGCGCCAGACGCCAAGATCGCCGTGCCCGATCCCGTCTACCCCGTGTACGTGGACTCCAATGTCATAGCCGGCCGTACCGGGGCCTTCGCGGACGGCCGCTACCAGGGATTGGTGTACCTGGATTCCACCGCGGAGAACGATTTCGTGCCCGTCCCGCCCGCGGAGAAGGTCGACCTCATCTACCTCTGTTTTCCCAATAACCCCACCGGCGCCGTGATCACCCGCGAAGCCCTCACCGCCTGGGTGAACTACGCCCGCGAACACCAGGCCTTGATTATTTTCGACGCGGCCTACGTGGCGTTTATCCGGGACCCGGCCCTGCCCCATACCATCTATGAAATCGAGGGCGCGCGGGAGACGGCCGTTGAAATCCGCTCTTTCTCCAAGACCGCCGGATTCACCGGCACCCGCTGTGCCTACACCGTCATTCCCAGGGAATGCCGCGCCTTCAATGCGGATAATGAACCGGTGCCCCTGCACGCCCTCTGGAGCCGGCGCCAGAGCACCAAATTCAACGGCGTCTCCTACCCCGTGCAGCGGGCGGCCGAAGCCGTATTCACCCCGGAAGGCCAAAAAGAGTGCCGGGCCAGGCACGATTATTATCTAGGGAACGCCGCGCTCATCCGGCGGACGTTTATGGACCTGGGGTTCCGCTGTTCCGGCGGCGACCATTCTCCCTACATCTGGGTGGAAACCGGCGGTGATTCCTGGGATTTTTTCAACCGCCTGCTCGCTGACGCCCACGTGATCTGCACCCCGGGGTCCGGATTCGGAAAATGCGGCGCGGGGTACGTCCGCCTCACCGCCTTCGGCAACCGGGAAAAGCTCGCTCAAGGTTTAAATAATATAAAGAAATCGCTTTCCGCCCGATAATAGAAGTAGATAAAGTGCCGCCGGGAGGGGGATGACGCACGGTCTTCTCTCTCCTCCCCAATTCTACGACGGGTGGAGAGGAATTAATGAGCACACCGCACCACACACAACCGGGCGCGTTCCGCGACATCGCCAAACGCGTCCTCGTTATCGATAAGGGAAATTCGCACCAGAACGCCCTGGCCCATATCGCCGGCCGGCACGGCTGGGAGTTTCAATGCGCCGATGGGCTGGAAGAGGCGGGCCACCATCCCGGCCCGGAGACGCCCTACGTCCACTTCGTTGACTCCGCCTATCGCGAAACCGAAATAAAAAAATACGTCACCCGTCTGCGGCAGCATGATACGGCATACACGGTGCTCGCCCTCTGCGACGACTCCACCCGTTCCCGGGCCCTTTCCCTGCTCCGTCACGGCGTGTACGACTGGATTCAAAAGCCGTTCGACCCGGAAGAGTTGATCCACGTACTGGAGCGCACCCATGAGCGCGTCCGCCTGGCCAAGGAAAATGAATTCCGGCACCGGGAACAGGCGGCCCTGGAAGGGGCCCTCAACGCGGTGGTGCGCTCGGCCAAGAAAATCGCCCGCCATCACAGCCTCGTCGACTATTGCCGCGCCCTGATGCAGGAGCTGGCGGAGTTGTTCGGCGCGGACGGCGGCAGTATCTACCTGGTGGAGGGCGAGAAACTGGTGCGAATCCACTCCCTGGACCCGGGGCACGCGGCGGAGGAAATTCCCCTGCCGCTGGCCGCCGACAGTTTCCTGGGCTTGGCGCACCGTACCGGACGGCCCGTGCTGGCCAACGACACCGAGGCCGAAGGGCTGCCCGCGCCGAGCGGGTATCCTGAATACCGCCGGGGGTCCTGCCTGGTCCTGCCCGTCTTCCATAACGGTGAGGAACTGGTGGCCTTCGTCAGCCTCCACGACAGGAGATCGTCCGCGTTCACCGCGTATGATTCGCGCATCGGCGCCGCCCTTACCTCGGTCAGTGCCGGATTTCTCCGCGCCCTGAGCACCCTCTCCGAATCGCGGCAGCGCGAATCGCGGTACGAGCATTTCTTCAAGGAGGGATTGACCATCAATTTCATTGCGCGCGAGGACGGGCGCATCGATCTGGCCAACCCGGCCTTCTACCGCACCCTCTGCCCCGGCGAGACGCTGGGCGTCGAACTCGCCGTCACGGACTTCTTTTCCGACCGCACGCAATGGAAACATCTGGTAACGCAACTGAAAACGAAGGGTCAAATCGACCATATTGAGACCGAAATGACGGCCCGCGACGGCGGGCGACGCGTCCTCTTCGGCAACCTCATCGCCAATCCGGACAAACGGGGCGGCGTGGCCTCGGTCAGCGCCGCCTTCTTCGACGTGACGCAGAAGAAGGAATTGGAACGGGAGCTCAACCATTCCATGAAAATGGAGGCCATCGGCCGGCTGGCCGGCGGGGTGGCCCATGATTTCAACAATCTTATAACCGCCGTGCTGGGTTACTGTGATGTACTCAAGGACCGGGTGACGGACGCGGAGGCGCTGGAGGAGATCGAAGGCATCCGGCACGTGGGGGAGAAAGCCTCCCTTCTCACCCGCCAGCTGTTGGCCCTCACCCGCAAGCAGGCCCGGGTCAACGAACCCGTGGCCCTGGGCCGGCTGGTGGGAGAACTCGAGCGGCTTCTCATGCGCGTCATCGGGGAGGACATCACCTTCACCTCCCGCGTCTCCGCCCCTCACGCCCTCATCATCGCGGACAGGGGGCAACTGGAACAGGTGATCATGAACCTCGTCGTAAACGCCCGTGACGCCCTGCCCCGGGGAGGGGAAATTACCGTCGCGGTGGACGAAGAGGAGGTACCGGCCGTGCCCGGCGAGATAGAGGAACCGGGGACCTACGTGGTCCTGAGGGTGCGGGATACGGGCACCGGCATGGACGAGGAGACCCACCGCCATCTCTTCGAGCCCTTCTTCTCCACCAAGGACACGGACAAGGGCACGGGCCTCGGTCTTTCCACGGTCTACGCCATTGTGCAGCAGGCCGGCGGATTCATCAAAGTCGACAGCGCTCCGGGCAAAGGGTCGACCTTCGCCCTCTCCTTCCCCAAAGCCGACGTCGCGGATCCCATGCCGTCGCTGGATAAGGATGCCGCGTCGCCCTCGCCGGGCAGCGAACGGATTCTCATCGTGGACGATGAACGGGTGGTACGCGTCGTCATGACGCGCATCCTCTCCAAATACGGCTATCAGGTGTACGAGGCGGCCGACGGGGACCAGGCCCTGGCGCTGGCCGCCGGCCAGACCGAACCCTTCGATTGCGCCGTCATCGACATGATCATGCCCTCCATGAGCGGTATCGAACTGGCCAACCGGTTGAGGGAAGTTCAGCCGGATCTGAACGTGCTGTTCGTTTCGGGCTACGCACCCGAAGAGATCGGCAACCACGGGGGCGCGGACATCAATCCGGCGGACCTGATTACCAAGCCGTTCGAGGCGGACGAACTGGCCCGCAAACTACGGGAGATAATCGAACGCGGGAAACGCACATGAAACGTAAAAGCCGTGCCGTCCGCGTGCTGGTGATCGATAGCGTCTTCACGCGCTACGAAGAGGAAAAAGCCTGCCTGAAAGGCATCGGAGCGACGGTGTCCGTCTGTAATCCCCGGAACGAGGATGAAACCATCGCCCGGGCCCGGCGGGCCGACGCCATCCTGGTGAACCTCCATCCGCTCACCGAAAAAGTGATATCGGCATTGCCGTCATGCAGGATCATCTCCCGCTACGGCGTGGGTTATGACAACGTGGACGTGGCCGCCGCCACCCGGGCCGGAATCTGGGTGGCCAACGTGCCGGATTACTGCGTGGAGGAAACCGCCGACCACGCGATCGCCCTCTTTCTTTCCTGCGTCCGCCGCGTCACCATGAAGGACCGCTTCATCCGCGCGGGACTTTGGAAAAAAGAGAGCGCCCATCCACCCTCCCGGTTGAGCCGGGGCCGCTTCGGGATCATCGGCTACGGCCGCATCGGCCGGACCGTGCACCGCCGGCTGGCCGGGTTCGGGTTCCGGGAATTTTTAGTCTGTGATCCCTATCAGAAAAGGAGCGCCATCTCCAAAAACGGCGCCCGTCCGGTAACGTTATCCGCCCTGCTCAAGCAGGCGGATTATGTCAGCGTGCACGTACCTCTATCCGGAGAAACGCGTCACCTGCTGGGAAAAAACGAACTGTCCCTGCTTAAGGAAGGCGCGGTCCTGGTCAACACCTCCCGTGGACCGGTGGTCGATGAAAAGGCCCTGGCCGCCGTCCTCGCCAAAGGCCGGCTGGCCGGCGTGGGCCTGGACGTCTTTGAGACCGAACCTCTGCCCCGGCCCCATCCCCTTCTGAATTATCCCGAGGTGGTGCTCACCGACCACACCGCTTACTATTCGCGCCAGTCAGTGATCGAACTCAAGACGCGTACGGCCGAAAACGTCGTGCACTGGTTTCGCCGGGGCCGGCCCCGCATGCCGGTCAATATAATCGGCTAACCGAACTTCCGGATGACAAACAGAGCCTCGTGAGCCAGCAGGTTGGGGAATGCCAGCCGCGTGCGGCGCAGCATGTTCCGGCCGAAGTAGGCCCGCTTGAGAATTTCGATGTCGTGCCTCCGGCAGAACTCCCGGAAATCCCGGACGGTGAGGTGATGGATGTTGGGCGAATCGTACCATTCATACGGCAGAACGCGCGATTTGGGCATGCGGCCGCGGAACATGAGGAAGGCGCGGATGGAAACATGGCCGAAGTTGGGAAAAGCGACAATCGCCTTTTTCCCGATCCGCACGACCTCCTTGAGGACCTCGTGCGGGCTGGGGAGCACCTGCAGGGTGCGGGAGAGGATGACATAATCATACATGCGGTCCCGGCAGTGCCCGAGGGCCGAATTCAGGTCCCCATGAATGGCCGGGATACCCTTGTCCAGGCAGGCGAGCACGGCCCGGGCCTTGATATCGAGGCCCTGGGCCTTGACCCCTTTGCGCCGGATCAGCTGCTCGAGCAGGCTGCCGTCCCCGCACCCGATATCGAAGACCGAGGCGCCCGGTTCCACCAGGTCCGCGATCGCGCTGTCCACCGTGGGCTTGTCGATCTCCCTATACACGCCGCCCCCCCCTTCTCGTGTGGTCAAGGAACCGCGTCACGGCCCGGAACATCTCCGGGGTGTTGAGCAAGAAGGAGTCGTGGCCGTAGGACGATTCGATATTGAGATAGGTCACGTCCTGACCCAGGCGCTGCTGAGCCTGCACCATTTCCCAGGACTGGGCGGGTGGGAAAAGCCAGTCCGAGGTGAAGGAAACATACAACGTCCGGCCCCGGGCGCGGGCAAAGGCCTTCTCCAGGGAACCGTCCCCGTACCTGGCCGCGATGTCGAAGTAGTCCATGGCCTTGGTGATGTAGAGATAGGAGTTGGCGTCGAAGCGGTCCAGAAACCGCAGGCCCTGGTGGGCCAGGTACGATTCGATCTCGAACTCGTCCTTGAACTGGTAGGCGTAGGCCTCCGTTTCTTTGCGCTTGCGACCGAAACGCTGGCGCATGCCCGCCGCTGAGAGATACGTGATATGGCCCAGCATCCGCGCCACGGCCAGGCCGGCGGTTTGGCCGCCGCGGCCGTAATACCGGCCTTTTTTAAAGGCGGGATCGGCGGTGATGGCGCTGCGCCCCACGGCGTCGAAGGCGATGGCCTGGGCGGAAAGCGCGGCGCAGGAGGCGATGATCACGGCACTCTTGGGTACGGCCGGATAGCGCAGCAGCCACTCCAGGGCCTGCATGCCGCCCATCGATCCCCCTACCACGGAAACCAGCCGGGTGACACCCAGATGATCGAGCAGCCGCTTCTGGACGTCAACCATGTCTGATATTGTGATGACTGGAAAATCGAGCGCGTACGGTTTTTTGGTAACAGAATTCACGGAAGAAGGCCCGGTGGTGCCCTGGCACCCGCCCAGTACATTGGAGCAAATCACGAAATAGCGGCGCGTGTCGATGGGCTTGCCCGGCCCGACCAGGATGTCCCACCAGCCCGGTTTTTTGTCCCGCCTGGTATAATACCCGGCCACATGCGAATCGCCGGAAAGCGCGTGCACGATGAGCACGGCGTTATCCCCCCGGCGGGAGAGCGCGCCGTAGGTCTCGTAGGCCACGGTCACGGGAAAGAAACGCATGCCGCTTTCCAGCACGAGCGGGTCGCGCTTGTCACCGAAAGTATAATACTGCTTCTTTACCAGTCCCACGGACCGGGTCGCATCGGTCATTGGCGTTCCTTGTCGAACGGAGTACTCCCGGCCCCGCTCATATAAAGTACATGTGCTGCCCCGGCTGGCTCGCCAAGAGTTTCTTCTCGCGCTTCACCAGGTCGCTGAAGGTGACGGGGTCCAGCAGGGCGCTGACAGACCGGTTGACTTCGGCCCAGAGGGGACGGAGTACGCAGCGTGGTTCGAAGTCACATGGTTGGTAGGCGCTCTGCGACACGCAGGCAATGGGTGAAAGGGGACCGTCGATCAGGCGGATGATCTCCCCCAGATGGATCTCCCGGGGCGGCCGGTTGAGAGCGAACCCACCTTTGGTTCCCCGGTGGCTTTTCAGATATCCGGCCTTGCGTAGAAGAAGGAAAATCTGTTCCAAAAACTTGAGAGGGATATCCTGATCCCGGGAAATCTCTGAAATCTGATAGTACTCACCCGCGTGCTCTTGGTATTGGCGGGCCAGAAAAAGCAGAGATTTGATGGCATAGTCGCCTTTAAAGGTGATTTTCATATTTCTCCCTGAATTATTGACTACATTTATGATTAAGTTAATAGTGTATTAAATATAATTGAGTAGGAAGACCCTGTCAATAGCAAGGAAAAACTGCTTAGGCCTGCTTTTGGCTTTTCACGTCCGGAACAAGCAATTCATTGATGAGAAATTTTTTTATGCGGCGCATTCGGTTCCCTAGACCCTGTTCAATCCGGAAAATAGCGACGCCACGGTGGCGCCGGTCCTCCACCTCACCGGCGGCCTTCGCGGCGCATTAGTTCCTTGACGATGGCCCGGTCGGACGGGGCGAAATCATACCGGTCGAATTCAGCCGGCGCCACCCAACGCACCTCCTGGTGTTCGCGCAACTCAGGGCCGCCGCCCGTCCACTCGGCTTCGTAGGCCTTGAGCTCGTACCGCCGGCCGGCGTGTTCGAAACGCGTACCGGCCACATAGGCGCCGATGGCGGCCTCCATGGCCAGTTCCTCCCGCAGTTCACGCGCCAGGGCGTCGGCGTCGCTTTCGCCCGGTTCGCATTTACCTCCCGGAAATTCCCACTTGCCCGAGAGGTCTCCTCCGGCCGAACGCCGGGCGATCAGGTACGCGCCATTGCGGCGGATGACAGCCGCGGTCACCGTCTGCATTATTACTCCCCCTGGATCGCATCCAGGGCCAGCCGCTCAATCTCCTTCTTGGCCTCGCGCACCGCCGCATTGTAACGCTCG
The DNA here is from genome assembly GCA_964419695.1 of uncultured Spirochaetaceae bacterium. Lineage (GTDB taxonomy): Bacteria > Spirochaetota > Spirochaetia > SZUA-6 > RPPD01 > JAFGSW01. Next base: position 9,348 of record CAYQRT010000013.1, read on the forward strand.
TCAAACAGGGCCAGATTCTTCTTGAGCAGCGCCACGAACTCGGGGTCCTGCATGGGCTTGAGTTCCACCCGCCCCCCCATCTGCTTGGCCAGGGCCTCGGCCTTCTGTTGCAGGCGGGGGCCGTACTGGGTTTCCAGGGTCTCTATCAGCCGTTCGCGTTCCTCCGCGTACTGGGTAAAGAATTGTTCCACCTGGCCCAACATGTGCGCCAGTTGCTTGGAACCGGGAGCCAGAAGCACCAGGGCGTGGCGGGCCCGGTCATTCCGCGCCTTGGCCATCTCCGATTGAGGAAGCACCAGATTGCTGAGCAGGGTCTCCACAATGCCCAGCGCCGTCTGGGCCTTTTTCTCGCCGCTCAGGGCTTTCAGTTCCTTGGCCAGCGGCGTCCGTTCGGGATCGTCCAGAAACTGCGAGGCTAGCTTTTTCCCGGCCGTTCTGTTATCCTGGGCGGCCAGCGCGGCTTTATCCACGGTGATGTCCTTTATTTTTTCCTGGGCGATTTCCCAGGCCGATTTGATTTCCCCCATGAGTTCCTCTTTCTGTTTCGACGCTTGACGGTAGTGTACAACGCCAGCGTGGCCGAGGCAACCGGCGTCGAACGCTTCCCCAGCCAGGCGCCGTCGTATTAGCGAACCAATTCCGTGTCGGTGAGGACGGCGTCCACCGCCATATCCTCCTCCGAATGCGGTACGGCGTCAAAAAGCTGTACCTGGAAACAGAGCCCCAGGGCAAAAACCGTATTCCCACCGGCCCGTTCCCCTTGAGCGCGGAGAAAACGATCGTAAAACCCCTTGCCCCGCCCCAATCGATTTTTGTGCCGGTCGAAAGCCAATCCGGGCACCAGGATCAGGCACCGTCCCGGCGGGCGGGCTTCCTCGGAAAAACGGGGCAGGAGGGCCGGCGGTTCCAACATACCGTATGGATGCGGGACCGATATATCATCCAGCACGGCGATCCGGTGAAATATGAGATCCGCTCCCTCCACGCGGGGCGCGTAGACGAGCCGGCCGACCGCCAAAGCCTCGGCCATGATCTGCCTGGTGTCCACCTCGTCGTTCCTGCCCGCAAAGGCCAGCAGTGAGCGGCAGTCCCGCCATTCGGGCAGGGAGAAAAGCCGGGCGGCGATGGCCCGGCTCCGGGCCGACCTGGTCTTGCGGTCGAGACGATTGAGAATTTCATTGATGTCACGGCGGATATGGTTTTTATGCATGAAGACAAAAAAAATCGGGCTGGGCGGACTTGAACCGCCGACCCCTTGCACCCCAAGCAAGTACGCTAGCCACCTGCGCTACAGCCCGAATATGCTTGACAATTTACACATGGTCCCGCCGCGTGTCAACAGGCCCCGCACCGGCGTCGGCGCCACCGGCATCCAGATTGACATTCCCTCTCATCTCTAGTAACAAAGGACCATATGCTTTTTGGATCCAGGCCCTGGCAATGAAACAGCCATTTCCCCACTTTCTCCAAACCCCGGCCTGGGGGCGCGCCAAACAGGCGGCCGCTCCCTCCTGGACGCCGTTCTTCTTCGTACGGAACTCCGGCGCTTCCGTCTTCCGGGCCGCCGACCGATTCGGGGACCCGGCGGAATATGAATCCGGCGTGCTCATCCTGGAACGTTCCCTGGGATTGGGGCAAAAACTCCATTACATCCCCCGCGGCCCCTGGGTGGACTGGGCGGATGAAGCGGCCGTGTCGGCGGCGCTTTCCTTTATCAAGAATTTCGCCCGGGAGAGAAAAGTCCTGTTCACGCGGATGGAACCGGACGCGCTGGAGGGGGATTTCACCTACGCGCTGGTGCGCGCCTCCGGGTTCACGCGTACGCCCGACTACATCCAGGCCAAGGACACCGTCAAGGTGCCGATCGATAAAAGCGACGAGGAACTCCTGGCCTCATTCCATCATAAGCACCGCTACAACATCAAACTTGCCGAGAAACGAGGCCTCACGGTCCGCGTCTCCACCGACCGCCGGGACGCCGCGGTCTTTTACGACCTGCTTTTAAAAACCGAACGCCGTCACGGCGGCGCCCTGCACGTTCATCCCCTCTCATATTATGAAAAAGTGTTGTCGGTATTGGCGGCGGAACGGATGGCCAGAATCTACCTGGTGGAGAAGGGATCGGCGGTGGCGTCGGCTTCGCTCGTCTTCACCTGGGGCTCAGAGGCCATCTATATGTTCGGGGCCTCTGACTACGAATTCCGCCGCGACATGCCCAACCACCTGCGGGAATGGCACAGCATGCGGGACGCGCGGGACGAAGGGCGGCGATACTTCGATTTATGGGGCGTCACCATGCGCCACGATCCGGGCGGCGGCATCAAACGCTACAAACTGGGATACCGGGACGACATCGGCGTCATGGCCGGCACGTTCGACTGGAGCCCGCGTCCCCTGCCCTACGGACTCTTCAAACTGCTCAATGCCGTGCGCCGCGGACCGGGCGCCGGCGGCTGAAGCCCCTTACGTCAGGGCGCCACGGTCATAATCTTGCGGGCGATCTCCGGATACAGGGCGATGAATTTAAGCTCATGCGTGGTGAGCGGTTTCTGGGTGTGCACATTGGCGTACCGGGCCAACTCCAGCACCGTGGCCGCCTCCGCGTCGTCCCTGAACTCGAGCTCCAGCTTGTCGTAGACGTTGCGGAATCCCTTGATGCCCGAATACTCACCCACGGTGATCTGCCGGCCCGTTTCCACGATCTCCGGCTCGCCGCGGCCCAGGTCTTCGTAATGGTACAACTCGTAATTGCGCCGGTCTTTGAGCGCGCCGTCCGCGTGGATCCCGGACTCGTGGGCGAAGGCGTTGCCGCCCACGCCCGGCTGGTTCACCGGGAGGGGGACGCTGAAGGCGTAGGAGGCGTATTTGGCCAGACCCCAGGCCTTGGTCAGGTCGATGCGTTCATCAAGCGCATACGTCCCCGCCAGACCGCGGCCGTACCGGAAAGCCAGCAGCACGGAAAGCATGTCCGCATTGCCGGCCCGTTCGCCCATGCCGTTGACCGTGGTGTTGACGTAGGCGTTCACGCCGCCGTCGATAGCGCCCTGGGCCCCGGCCACGGAGTTGGCCACGGCCAGGCCCAGGTCGTTGTGGCAATGGAGTTCCACGTCCAGGCCCGTGCGTTCGGCCAGCCCGCGTATCCGTTCATAGATGGTGCGCGGATCGTCGCAGCCCAGCGTGTCGCAATAGCGGAAACGCCGGGCGCCGGCCTCCCGCCCCGCCTCGATGAAGGTCGCCAGGTCCTCCTGGGGCGTGCGGGACGCGTCCTCTGCATTGACCGCCACGAACGTCGCCCCCAGCGCATAGGCCTTTTTCACGGCCGCCCGCAGCATGTCGATGATGTCTCCCAGTCCTTTATTCCCGGAAAACTTGCCCTTGATCATCTGCGGCGACGTGGACACGGAAATGTTCATATGCCGCAGACCCGGTACGAGGGTAAACGAAGTCTCCACCTCCTTCAAGCGGGCCGTGCACCAGCCGGAGAGAACCATCGGTTGCAGCACTCCCTTTTCCGCCAACTCCAGGTTGGCGTTCAGGTAATTGGTCTCATGGCGGGTGAAGGGAAACCCGAATTCGGCCTGCGCCGCTCCCAATTCGTTCATGAGCAGGTTCATGATGGTTTTTTCGAGTTTAGCCAACCCCAGCCGCGAAGTCTGCACGCCGTCGCGGTTGGTCACGTCCAGTATATAAATCTTCTTATCAGCCATCGTTTTTCCTCCTTTTGGCAGGCAACGGTTCATCAGTCTCCACCACGGTACTCTCCTTGAGCGTGGAGAGGACCACGGTGGTCCGGGTGCGACCCACGCCGGGAATGACGCGCAGCTTTTCCGACAGCAGTTTTTCCAGGCTGAGCGTGTCCCTGGTTTTCACTTTGACCAGATAATCGAACTCGCCCACCACGTGGTGGCACTCCTCCACTTCCGGCAGCTCGAGCATGGCCCGGTTGAACTGGGCGTAGCAGCCGGGATCGTCGAACAGGACGTGGATGAAAGCGGTGATTCCCTTCCCCAGTAGTTTGGCGTCGACCAGGGCCGCGTATCCCCGGATGGTCCCGGCCGCCTCCAGTTTCCTGATGCGTTCGGCGATGGCGGGCAGCGACAGCCCCACCTTGGCGGACAGCTCAGAGTGGGAAATACGCCCCTGTTTCTGCAGCCAATTCACTATCTGTAAATCGTAGTTGTCCATAATGCTCCGTTGTGATTAAGTAAAATATAGTATAAATAAGGTAATGTCAAGGGATTACTTTATATATTAAGTATTATACTCGTATTTTCTTTATAATAAGCGGTATATCTTGTTTTTACTTATGGAAAGTACTTCCTTGACGTGATGAAACGATGGATCTCAAGCGCTCCGAAGATGGCGCTTTATTTTTTCATCTTTTTTCGGCAGGGAAAGCGCTATAACAATCTTCGGGGCACTTATTACCGGTTACGTCTCCCCGCGAGCAGCCCGCGAGATGCACATCCTGACCCAAAAGTCGCGCTGCGTATTTCACCGGCTTCAAGGAAGCGTGATTGCAACGCCCGCTACACCGTCGGGTCCGCGGCCACGGACTGCGGGGCCTTACAGCGATGGCAGACGACATCCCAACTCGTGTTGTGATACCCGCACCCGCCGCTACAAACGGCGTTCAGGTCTTTGAATCAATTATAGCGCGCAGCGTACGGGGATACCAAAATTTTTTTATCTAGCGGACCCTTACGTAGCTGGCCAGGCAAGGTCATGTACGGTCGGAACGAGGTGGCTGGATTTTACTTATGGCGGGAATCGGCCCTAAATTCCGGCGGCGACCATGTCGCCGATCTGGGTTGTCGTGAACCCCATTTTCCCGGCAGCCTGGCTCTTCATCTTGGCGATGACGCCCACGGCGGCCTTTTCCACGACCGCGCCGGCTTTGACCTCGCCCAGGGTGTTCAGCATCATCTGGGCCGCGAAGATGGCGGCCATGGGATTGATGACGTTCTGGTTGGTGTACTTGGGCGCTGAGCCGCCGATGGGTTCGAACATGGATACGCCCTGCGGATTGATGTTGCCGCCCGCGGCGATGCCCATGCCGCCCTGGATCATGGCGCCCAGGTCGGTGATGATGTCGCCGAACATATTGGTGGTCACGATCACGTCGAACCACTCGGGGTTCTTGACCATCCACATGGTGGTGGCGTCCACGTGCGCGTAATCGGTCTTGACGTCCGGATAGTCCTTGGCCACTTCCTGGAAGGCCCGCCACCAGAGGTCGTGCGCGTAGATCAGCACGTTGGTTTTGGCGCACAGGGTGACCTTTTTCTCCCGGTTCCTCTGACGCGCGTAGTCAAACGCGTAGCGCAGGCAGCGTTCCACGCCGAAGCGGGTGGCGACCATCTCCTGCATGGCCACTTCCTGCGGCGTGTCTTTGCGCAGGAATCCGCCGGCCGCGATATACAGGTCTTCCGTATTCTCCCGGACGACCACAAAATCGATGTCTTCCGGTTTCTTGTTGGCGAGCGGCGTCTCCACGTTGGGATAGAGTTTTATCGGCCGCAGGTTGATATACTGGTCCAGGGCGAACCGGGCCTTGAGAAGGATGCCGGTTTCCAGGATGCCCGGCTTGACCTCGGGATGGCCGATGGCCCCCAGGAAAATCGCGTGGAACTGGCGCAATTCCGCCACGGCGCTGTCGGGCAGTGTTTCGCCCGTTTTCATGTAATGTTCCCCCCCGAAGGGGAAGTGCGTGAATTCGAACTTGATATTGAATTTGTTCGCTACGGCTTCCAGCACCTTCATACCTTCGCGGACGACTTCCGGTCCCGTTCCGTCACCGGGGATGACTGCAATTTTGTACATGGGGATCCTCCTTATGGCGTTCCCGAATGAGCGGTTTCGCGGCGAGAGAATCTTTTCACGACTTACGCGGACAGCTGTTTGGTGCCGCTTCACAAGCCTCCGGAGAGGCAGGGAGAAGCGGATTGCGGACTGTCGCCGGGAACACGGAGAGAGTACCTGATATACATTGCGTTTGTCAATTACGGCAGCGGCTTGGCGGTCCGGCCTGTTCCCCGGTATATTATGAAGGCAAAGGGCGCACAGGACGGGACGGCGCCGAACCGTCGACCCGCGCGCCGGATTACCGACCCAAGGCGGGCGCATGATACACTGGAAGACAATCGACGACGATACGGCCGGGCAAGCCATCCGCGACGGGGAGTTCCCCGCCTCGGTCATTGGCTCCCGCGGCAAGGTGGCCCTCATCCTCACCCAAGGCTGGTGCCCCCAATGGACCGCCCTCAAACAGCACCTGGAAGAGACCGGCGGCGGAGTGAGCGACGACATAGACGTGTACGTCTACATCTATGACCGTTCCTCCCTGTTTTATGATTTTCTGAATTTCAAGGAAACCGTCTGGAAAAACGACGTCATTCCCTATATCAGATATTACCGCGACGGCGTGTTCCGTGCCGCATCCAATTTCGTCATGGGCGACCGGTTCCTGGCGCAGCTCAAGGATTGATCTCCTCTGCCGGAGCCGGATCGGGCGCTTCCGATACGTTTTTCGCGTCCGGCGACGCCTGAGACTGGTCTGACTCCGGACCGGCCGATTTCCCCGGGTCGTCATTATGTTCCCCCGCCCCGTCCTGGTCCGCGTTGGCGGCGGCGTCCGCGGGCGGCGCCTCGTCAGTCATTTCTTCTCCGTCGGCCCCGGGTTCCCCCGCTTCATTACCGTTCAGCTGTATCGCTTCCCCCGTCTGGCTCGTATCGGAGGAAGGCTCGGTGACAATTCCATTCAAGGCATTATAGCGCACAACCATGGCCGGCTGCCGAAACAGGTTCTTCACATTATACCGGATGGGATTGATGATGATGGCAGCCAGCCGGGAATACTCTTCATAGGTCAATTTTTCCACGGGCCGCTGGTAGTGATACAGGGCCGCCGCCCCGATGCCGTACACGCCTTTACCCCATTCAATATAGTTGAGGTAGAGCTCCAGGACGCGATCTTTACCCATAACCGCGTCCAGAGAAAGCGACATAACCGCCTCCACATACTTGCGCAGATAGTTCCTGTTCTGTGAAAGAAAAAGCGTGCGCACGGTCTGCTGGGTGATGGTACTGCCGCCCATGATCACCCGCCCCCATTTTTTATTCTGTGTGTAGGCGTTTTTCAGCGCGGCCAAATCCACGCCGTGATGGGTGTAGAACCGCTTGTCCTCCAACCGGAGAAAACATTGAGGCAGCGCCTCGGGCAGACCGGCCAGCGGCCGGTAGACGAGCGGCCGGGGCGCGTAATGACTGTCCAAAAACCGTTCCACCATCAGGGCGGTGACCGGCGGATTGACCCACTTGTACACCCAACCCGCGCCGGCGCCGAATACAAAGACAGCCAGCGTGAACACCGCCGCCCCCCCCGGGGCGGCCAGGAGCAGCCGCCGGACAAGGAACGCCAGTAAACGGCGCGGACGCATACGGGGGAACGCGATACCCCGCTTCTTAAGTTCCCCCGGCCAAGCGGGAGTAGGGAGCCTATGATACGGATGTGTTGATTTTCTCTTCACCGTTCTTTTCACCGGATAGTGCGTGCAGCGGGAGATCAAAATGCCGCGGATTCTCGTCGGCCGGCGGCTTTCCCCCCGAAGTGCGTTTCCGGTAAGGCGGGCCGCGCCGCCCGTGCTTGACGTAATATAAGGTCCAGGCCGCCTATCGTCAATATCACGTGCCAAACCCCTGGGCGGGAATCCACGTAAAAAAAAGGCCCTGCCTGAGCAGGGCCTCATCTGGACCTATTCATGCAAGTCGTTTATTTCTGTTTGGGCATGACCGGATATTTTTCCTGGGGATCATAGGTCCCCTCACGCGTTTCGCCGGCCAGGGACGGAATCTCGAAGATCATCTTGGGATGGATCAGGTCGGGATTGTTGGGCTGGTGCAGCAGATGCTTGTTCTTCTCGTAAAGGATCCGCCATTTGCTGGGATCATTATAGACAAACGAGTAGGCGGCGATCTTCCAGAAACAATCGCGGTTGAGGATGATCAGGCGCACTACGTAGTATTTGGGCAGGACGATGTCCGCGTTGCCGTTGTCAACGGTGACGGTGGTGTCCACCGTGACCGTGGTATCGGTGCTGCCGGCGGCCAGGAGGCGGTCCAATTCGTCCAGGGCGTCCCGGGAGGCTTCGGCCTCGCTCAGGCTGGTGCGGTAGTCCTCGGCTGAAAAAGCGGCCTTGGCGCTGGTGTGTTTTGAGGTGGCCGTCTCGTACTGGTCGGGAAATTCCTTGCCGGCCCGGGCCGTATCCAGCTTGGCGAAACGGTCGTTGAGGGCCTTGATGAGATCTGCAGCTTCCTTCTTCAACCGTTCCCATTCCACGGCGTCGCGGACCTTCTTCAGGTGTTCCGAGGCCTCCAGCGAATAGTTGTAGGCGTTATCGTAATCGCCGGCGGCGCTGGCATCGGCGGCTTTCTGCTGCAGTTCCAGGGCCTGCTGGTAATCGGGATTGTCGGCCAGGTCCTGCGCGGACAGGGCCGCGGCGCTTAAAACAAAAATCGTCAGTGCTATCATGGTGGTCAATTTCATGGTACTCACTCCTTTATTGTTCTTATTCACAAATCCCGTTTAGA
>CAYQRT010000013.1:18036-21123 GCA_964419695.1 uncultured Spirochaetaceae bacterium
TCGGGCAGCATCTCGTCTTCCGGATACGGCTCTTCGTCCGGCGCCATGTTGTCCTGGTCGTCCTTACCGCTGTCGGGCATCCCGTACAATTCCTTAAGATTTTCGATCTCCCGGTTGGTTTCCGTATACCGTGAATCGGCCTTGTCCTTTTTCTCTTTGGCCATGCTATAGGCGAGTTCGTATTTCTGTTTGGCCTCGGTATACGCCGTGTTCGCGTCTTCCCAGTTTTCTTCATTGGCGGCGGTCACGGCCCTTTCGTGGGCTTCGCCGGCCTGCTTGAATTCGTCCGGGGCCGCCTTGTCGGCCATGATGGACACGGCCCTTTGCTTGAGCGGGGCGATCTCGTCTTCGGACATCTTCCGGCGCGCCGCGATGCCCTGGCGGATCACTTCATGATAGCGGTCGTTGGCCTCCACAAAGGAGGCTTTGGAGGCCAGATTGTCTTTCTTGTAGTTGGCTTCGCCGGCCTGGAAGGCGGTCTCGCCCTTGTCAAAATCATCCTGATCATATTGGGCGAATTGCCACTTTTCAATACGCGCCCGGTAGTCCTGGGCCTGCTGGTATTCCGTTTCCGGCAGATCTTTCAGGGGATCGACGGTATTGCAGGAAAATATCAGGAAAAAGGCCAGAAATAGAGAAACGATTCCGACAGGGTATTTCATTGTACAACCTCCCTTTTTACATCACGAGTCTGTTTGTAATCGTTTTTCTTAGTTTTTTTTATGGCTGATTTGTAATATGAGAACATTAATCCATCTGTATGCCGTTGTCAACCCTCGCCCCCCGTTCAAGCGCGTTTTTTTTCAATGAATGCGTCAATGTGAACGGAAGCCTCAGCCGGATATGGCCTCGCCGCGGTTTTCCTGCTATAATAAAAGTTGTCCGATCCCTTCATGTTATCCTGTAGATCGAAGTTATCGGACAGCCTTAATGACCGGCAAAAACACATATACCCGGGAAAGGACCAGGCATGCCCAACGATTTTTCCGTCTCCAACACGTCCTTTATGCGATTTATCGAACACGTGACGGAGGAAAGCGGCCGCATCATCGCCTCGTACTTCCGCGGGGAATTCAAGGTGGAAACCAAGGCCGACAATACGCCCGTAACCGCGGCCGACCGGCGGGCGGAGGAAGTCATCCGCGGCCTGATCGGCCGGGAATTCCCCGGTCATGGTCTGATCGGCGAGGAATGCGGTGAAACGGCCGCGGACGCGGAATATGTCTGGATCATCGACCCCATCGACGGCACTAAAAGTTTTGTGGCCGGCGTGCCGCTCTTCGGCACCCTCATCGGTCTTCTCCACCGGGGCGAGCCCGTGTTCGGGGTTATCGCCAACCCGGTACTGGGAATCCTTCTCTGCGGCGACAACCGGCGGACCACGCTCAACGGCGCGCCCGTTTCATGCCGGCCCTGCGCTTCCCTCAACCAGGCGACCCTCTGCACCACCTCACCGCTGACCGCCTTACACCACGCCCAGGGCCGCAACTTCACCCGACTCACCGAACAGGTGAAACTTTTCCGCGCCTGGGGCGATTGCTTCGGCTACTACCTGCTGGCCGCGGGCCGCATCGACGCCATGCTCGATCCGCTCATGAAGAGCTGGGACAGCCTGCCCCTCCTGCCCGTGATCCGCGGCGCGGGCGGCCGCGTCTCCACCTGGCAAGGCGGTGATCCGGTGGCCGACCCCACCAGCCTCATCGCCACCGGACCCGGCATCCACGACCAGGTGGTCGGGCTCATGAACGCCTGAATGAAGGAAAGAACGGATCCGATGCTGCCCGGCGCCCTGCTTTTCGACCTGGACGACACCCTGGTTGTTTTTGGCGGCGTCACCCGGCCGGCCTGGCTTAAGACCTGCGCCCGTTTCGCGCCCCGGACCGGCCTCCCGGCGAACGATCTGTACGAACGCATCCGCGCCCACGCGCAAGATTACTGGAGCGATCCGGACCGCCACCGCCGGGGTCGCCTCGATCTGGAACAGAAACGGCGCGAGCTGGTGGCTGAGGCTCTGGAACTGGCGCACGCGGGCGACCGGCGCCTGGCCGCGGAGCTGGCCGACCATTATTCCGCGCTGCAGGAAAGCCTTATCGATTTTTTTCCGGACACGGAGGACACGCTGAACCGTCTCAAGGACGGCGGGGTGAGGATGGCCCTGGTCACCAACGGCAACGCCAAGATGCAGCGCCGCAAGATCGAACGCTTCCGGCTTGACCGCTGGTTCGAGCATTTTTTCGTGGAGGGCGAACTGGGTTTCGGCAAACCCGATCCGCGGGTGTTCCGCTCCGCCCTGGCTGCGCTGCACGCCGATCCGGCCGAGACCTGGTGCGTGGGCGACAACCTGGAATGGGACGTGGGCGGAGCCCAGGCCTGCGGCATCCGCGGCATCTGGAAGGATACGTATCGCAAGGGTTTGAGGAACAGTCCGGTCACGCCCGACCGGGTGATCCTGGAACTGGCGGAACTGGACGACGAGTGATCCGGCGGACGCCCCCGATTCCCTGGAAAGAGGAGAGTGATGAACAACACACCATTTGAACGAGCGTTGGTGGACCGCCTGATCAAGGAAAGCGGCGTTCCCGACATAGGCCTGGCGTCCATCCGCGAACTGCGCCGGCTGGTTGCGGCTTTGGAGCGGGAGTCCGGGCGGAAATTCATCCGCATGGAGATGGGGATTCCCGGACTGCCCGCCCCGGACACGGGCATCCAGGCGGAGATCGCCGCCCTGCGGGGCGGCTGCGCTTCGTATTATCCCGATATTGAAGGCATCCCCGACCTGCGCCGGGAAGGGGCGCGGTTCGTGAAAAACTTCCTCGACCTTGACCTGAAAGCGGAAAATTGTTTTGCCGCTGTCGGGTCCATGCACGCCTGTTTCTCCACCCTGATGGTGGCCGGACGCATGGACCGGTCCCGGGACACCGTGCTCTTCATCGACCCCGGTTTTCCCGTGCACAAGCAGCTGGTCAAAATGATCGGGTTGAAGACGGCGGGGTTCGACGTCTTTCACCACCGCGGCTCCGAACTCAGGGCCGCGCTGGAATCTCATCTCAAACAAGGCAACGTCTCCGTCATCCTCTACTCCAATCC
>CAYQRT010000014.1:0-20879 GCA_964419695.1 uncultured Spirochaetaceae bacterium
CTTGGGAGGTGTTAACCACCCAAGGCTCCATTCGAGTGTGTTTGGCTTAGCTCCCCCGGACAGACTCGAACTGCCGACCTAGTGGTTAACAGCCACCCGCTCTACCGACTGAGCTACAGGGGAATGACGCACCAAAATATAATGGAATTACCGAAAAAGTCAAGTAGCCTGTAACCGCCTTTTCCGGCCACTCACTCTACTAGCCTTTGAGCTTCTCCACCACCTCCGGCTCCGGCAGGGGAACCGCCTCCCCTTTCTTCCTGACCACCAGGGCCAGGCGCGGGAACACCGCAAAGATGCTCACCACCAGCAGGATCAGGGGCAGCCAGTACTGGAACAGGGAGAGTATTCCCGCGCCGGAGCGCATGCCTATGCCCCGCATGCCGAACTGGCCCTGGAGCTGTAGGAGAAAAAGAGGCAGGGGAAAATGATCCGGCTTCATAAGCATGGTGATGGGCACCAATACGGCGTTGAGCGATGTCAGCAGGTAGAGGGTGAATACGGGAATGGAGAATAACGCCGCGAATTTAAGCGTACGCAGGGCCAGGGCCGTGGTGTTGACCACGCCGCCGCCGGCCTCCAGCGCGTTTTTTTCGTCCCGCAGGCCCCGGAACAGGAGGGTGAAAAGCACGATCCCCAGGGGGGAGATGATGCCGGTCAGGATCAGGGAAAGGCCGGTGTCGATGATCCCGGCCGTCCGGAACGTCAGGTAATAGGGAATGAGGAACAGGGCCGGAGACATAAAGATGAAGGAACCGGTGATCATGAAGGCCACCTTGCCGCCCACCGGGCGCAGGTAGCCGAAGGCGTACCCCGCGGCCGCCGTAATCACCAGGCAGATGAGCGCGGTCGGCAGAGCAATCAAGTAGGAACGGGCCATACTGGAGAGAAATTCGCCCATCATGTCGGGCAGCACTTCCGCTCCCCGGCCTCCCAGGCCCACGACCGATCCCAGCCAGGGCAGAAACACGATCGCCGCCAGAATGGCCAGCACGATCAAAACCATGACGCCGGCCGCGATCACCGCCAGGATTCGTCCCGTGCCCCAGGCGGCGCCTTGGGTCAGGCGGGTTCTGGTCCGCAGCACCGGCCGGATGGAAAACCGGGAACGGGGCAATTCCAGAAGCAGCATGAATCCCACGCCCAGAATAAGAAGCGGGATGATCAGGTGCTGGATTGCCGCGGCGCCTGTTCCCAGGTGAAAGTAGTTGATCGAAATAGTGAAAAAATAGGTGAACAGTGTATCACCTCGGTGTATAGGCGTTTTCAGGGCAAAGCCCCCCTCCAAGCCGGCCAGGCTGAACCCGATGACCGCCACCGCGCCTACTATCAGGAACCGCCACAGCCGTGACCAAAACTCACCGTACAAACCGTGGTCGCCGGTCACCGTCAGTCGGGCGCCCCGCATCACGCCCAGGTAGAGGGCCACGCCCAAAGGCAGGGAGTAGGCCAGTCCGTTGGACAGAAGCAGGTTCTGGATGATCCCGCCGGCCGAATCCGGGTCGCCCAGGAGGGACCGGTCGCTTCCCGTTAAGCCCATGGCCAGGCCTTCCATGGGAGAGAAATACGTGAAATAAAGAAACGCCAGGATGATCGCGCCGGTGAATACGATAAGCGGGGCAAGAATGGTCTGAAGCGTTAAGCGGAGGCCCGAACCCATTTCCATGAATAAAAGCGCCAGACATAACGGCGCCGCCACCAGGAGGAATATACGGAGGAAAAGACCCGGGGAAAAAAAGGTGTTGGCCAGGGCGGAAAGGAATCGGTCATCCTCGCCTAACATCCGGTAATTCTTCTCTCCTATAAAGGTTGGCTCGCCCAGCCCGTTGAATTTTGTCAAAGACAGGGCGTAATTCTGGATGATGGGGCTGATGAACAGGAAGAGGATGAGGAGCAAAGGCAGGATGAGAATAACCAAGCCAATGACGGTGTTGAGCACGGGCGTTTTGCGTTCGGACATGGACGGCCTCCTGAATTTCATCTGATCAAGTTGAGAGGTATTATAACCGGTGTCGCGGAGCGGGACAAGGGGACCGGCGGCCTGGTTTCCTTATTCCCCCAACCCTGGGATCGGAATTGTTTCACCGCATTGAGCGCACGCGCCGGCCTTCACTCCGGGCAGGCTCACGCTGTATCCCAGGCGCCGGATGAGCAGGTTGCCGCAGCCGGGACAAACGGTATTGGTTTCGTGACGCCCCACGTTGCCCTCGTACACGTACCGCAGGTGCCGGCGGGCCGCCGCGGCCAGGTGGATGACGGTCTCCGGCGGCGTGGGCGGAAGCGAATACTTGTAGACGGGATAGTAGCAGGACAGGTGCAGGGGAATGTCCGGATTAATGCCGGCCAGGAAGCGGGCGATGGACTCGATCTCCTCCGGGCTGTCGTTTTTGGCGGGGATGACCAGGGTGGTCACCTCCAGCGCCACGCGCCGGGCGGCCTGGGTGATGAACCGTTTGACGTCCGCCAGACCGCCTCCGATCTCCCGCCGGTAAAAGTCGTCCTGAAAAGTCTTGAGGTCGATGTTGGCCGCGTCCAGCCAGGGTAAGAGTTCCTCCGCCGGTTCGGCGTTGATGTAGCCGTTGGAGACCAGCACGTTCTTGAGGCCGCGTTCCCGCGCCGCTTGCGCGCACTTCAGCACATACTCAAAATGCACCAGCGGTTCGGAATACGTGTAGGCCACGGCGAACGAGCCGCGGCGCACTGCCAGGTCCGCCAGATCTTCGGGCGCCAGGTAATCGGCAGTGTCGTCGACCTGTTGTGAAATCGAATAATTCTGGCAAAAGGGACAGTGAAAATTACAGCCCCAGAAGCCCACTGAGAGGATCGACGAGCCGGGGTAAAAATGGTAGAGGGGCTTTTTTTCAATCGGGTCCACGGCCACCGAAGAGATCCGGCCGTAGTACGGCAGGACCAGTGCACCGCCTTCATTGCGCCGCACGCCGCAAACCCCGGCCCGCCCCGGCGCGATCACGCAGCGGTGGGGGCAGAGCTCGCACGCCACCTTGCCGTCGTCATGTTGTGTCCAGTACGCGCCTTCTCGCATTATCGTTGACTACCATTGTAACGCTGACCGGGGCCTGCCGCAAGACTACATTGCTTTCTTCACCACCAAGGCACGACTGTGCCGCGCCACCCACGTGCTTTTGGCCGTGAACCGTTCGGCCAGCACGCCCAGGATGACGGACGTGACCAGACCCACCAGGAGGAAGGGCGGGGCGATGAGCCAGACGCCGGGGCCCAGGAAGATGATACCGGCGGCGGCGATCTGGGCGATGTTGCTGGCGGCCGCGCCGCAGACACTCACCCCGATGAAGGTGATCTGCCGGCCGCCCAGACGGTAGGCGGCCAGCATGGCCAGGCCGCCCGCCAGGCTGCCGCAGGCGGAAAGGATAAACGCGTAGGAAAAGAGCGTTCCCAGGAACAGCCCCTGGACCGCCACCTTGATCGCGACCAGGAGCAGCAGTTCCCGGACGCGCAGCACGCGCAGCCCCACCAGGAAGGCCAGATTGGCCAGTCCCAGGCGGAGGAACGGCAGGGGTTTGGGGATGATGAACTCGATGGTGGAAAGGAAAAGAGAGAAGGCTGCCAGCAGCGTCACCGCGTTCACGCGGCGGGCCCCGGGTGCCCCCGTCCGGCTAATAGCTTTCGGCGTCATAGGTCCCCCCGCCGCTTCCCTCCACGGTAACCAGCACGCGGTTGGGCAGGCAGGCGATCCATTCCCCGTTACGCTTGATGCCCGGGGAACGGACGCAGAGTTTTTCCGGACAGTCGGAGGAGATCACGCGCGCTTCCCCGTCCTCAATGGCCACCACCGTGTCGCCCACGGGCCCGCGCACGGTGACGTGCCGTTCCCGGTCCAGGGGGTAGTACCACTCCCCCGCCTCTCCCTTGATATGGAGGACGGGGGTGGTCCCGTCGCCCGCGTACACGCGCCAGGCCAGGAGA
Organism: uncultured Spirochaetaceae bacterium; assembly: GCA_964419695.1. GTDB lineage: Bacteria > Spirochaetota > Spirochaetia > SZUA-6 > RPPD01 > JAFGSW01. Next base: position 3,946 of record CAYQRT010000014.1, read on the forward strand.
CCGCCGCCGACCAGCACCACGACGATGATCGTCACGTCCAGCCAGGTCGGTCTCCTGGGTGCGCGCGCGGCTGACCGCGGCGGCATAACGGAATCCCTTTACTGGCAGGCGTCCTGGAGCGCCTTCACCCGGTCGGTCTTCTCCCAGCTGAATTGCTCGCGCCCGAAATGGCCGTAGCTGGCCGTTTCGCGGTAGATGGGTTTCTTCAAGTCCAGGGCGGTGATGATACCCTTGGGTTTGAAATCGAATACCGTGCGCACGGCCTTTTCAATCTTTTCTTCGCCAACCTTGCCCGTGCCGAACGTGGAAATGTAAAGCGATACGGGCTCGGCCACGCCGATGGCGTAGGCGATTTCCACTTCCACCTTGTCGGCCAGACCGGCTGCCACCACGTTCTTGGCCACGTAGCGCGCAAAATACGCCGCGGACCGGTCCACCTTGCTGGGGTCCTTGCCCGAAAAGGCGCCGCCGCCGTGGCTGGCCATGCCGCCGTAGGTGTCCACGATGATTTTCCGTCCCGTCAGTCCGGTGTCGCCGTGGGGGCCGCCCACCACGAAGCGGCCGGTGGGGTTGATATGAAAGACGGTCTTGCCGTTGATAAGGTGTGCCGGAATCGACTTTTTGATGACTTCTTCAATCAAGCCCTGCTTGATGGTCTCGTAGGAGGCGTCCTCCTCATGCTGATGGGAGAGCACCACCGTCGGCACATGCACGGGCCGGCCCTTTTCATAGACCACGGTCACCTGGCACTTGCCGTCGGGCCGGAGGAAGTTGAGTACGCCCTTCTTCCTGACCTCGGCCGAGCGCTGCATGATCTGGTGCGCGTAGTAAATGGGAGCGGGCATGAGCTGGGGGGTGTCGTTGCAGGCGTAGCCGAACATCATACCCTGGTCGCCGGCGCCCTGCTCCTTGTGCAGGCCCTCGCCCTCGGTCACGCCCTGGGAGATGTCGGGGGACTGTTCGTGCACCGCGTTCAGGACCGAACAGGAATGGCAGTCGATACCGTAGGACGGGTTGTCGTAGCCGATGGCTTCCAGCTGGCCGCGGGCGATCCTCTGGTAGTCGATGGTCGCCTTGGTGGTGATCTCCCCGCCGATCAGGACGAGCCCGGTGGTGGCGTAGGTCTCGCAGGCCACGCGCGAGTGGGGATCGTGGCGCAGGGCCTCGTCCAGGACCGCGTCCGAGATCTGGTCGCAGACCTTGTCGGGGTGTCCCTCACCCACGCTTTCGGAAGTAAAAATAAAATTTTCTCTGTATGACGACATGATGCCTCCTGTGTTTTGTGAGCTATTCGCTCCGGTTGTTTATTTCTTTTTTTGCTTATTCCCATTCTGCCGGAACAGAAAGGCGGTATCCTTGAGAAAGGTGACGGTGTCCTCCACCACGAAGGGTTCGTAGCGCACGCCGAAACTGCCCTTCTTCACCCAGATGCGCACCATCTTGAGCGCCTCGCCCCCTTCGGAGACGATCTGCGGCAGTTCGTCCACGTGCGCGATGTCTTCGACGCGGAACTCGTAGAAAAGCGTGTGGGCGCTGAAGGGGTCCAGAATGAGGATTATCTTGTCCTTGTCGTAGGGGTGCTTCTTGGGCGCCCCGGAAAAGGCCACGTGCTCCTTGGAGTAGTCCGCGAAGGTCGAATATTTCACCAGCTCATTGAGCGGTTCAGTGGAAAGGTACTTGCGTATGCTCATTGCCGTTCCCCCTTTAGCCGTTTTTCATGCGGTACGGCTGGCCCGTGGCCTCCAGCACCGTGCGCCACAGTTCGCCGTCCGGAGAAATGTACTTGCGGCCCGAATTGGCCAGGGCCAGGGGCACGTAGGTGAACTGCCCGTTCCAGCGCCCCACCACGATCCCCGTGTACCCGGCCATGCCCGCGTGCACGGCGTGCTGCGCCAGCTGGATGCAGTAGATGGCGTCATTGGCGTGGGCGGCCACGGAGCGGACCAGGTAGCTGGGATCGATGTACTTGAGATTGCACTCCACCCCTTGGGCCTTGAAATAACCGGCGATCTCCTGTTTCAGCAACAGCCCCACGTCCGCAAGCCGCCGGTTGCCGGACTGGTCGGTCCTCGTTACCGCCCTTGCGCACAGTTCCTGCCCGGCCCCCTCGGCCACGATGATAACCGCGTGATGCTTGGCCTGGATCCGCTTTTTGAGCGTGGCCAGAAACCCGTCGGGGCCTTCCAGGTCGAAGGGCACTTCCGGAATCAGGACGAAGGTAACCTCGTTCAGGGCCAGGGCGGCGTTGGCCGCGATGAAGCCCGAGTACCGGCCCATCACCTTGACCAGGCCGATGCCGTTGGGCGCGCCCACCGCCTCGGTATGCGCGCTGCGGATGGCCTCGGCCGCCACGGCAAAGGCGGTCTCCAGGCCGAAGGTCTTCTCCACGTAGACGATGTCATTATCGATGGTCTTGGGCACCCCGATCACGGCCAGCGCCAGCTTGCGCCGGACCGCTTCCCGGTAGATGTCCTCGGCGCCGCGCAGGGTGCCGTCACCGCCGATGGTAAACAGAATGGAAATGCCGTTCTTCTCCAGCCAGTCCACAATGGCGCCGGGATCCTGCGGCCCGCGTGACGATCCCAGAAAGCTGCCGCCCATCTCGTGAATGCCCTTCACCAGATCCGGGGTCAGGTCCACCGACGGCAGTCCGTTCGCCTCCACAAAGCCGCGATACCCGTACTGAATGCCCTTGATCGTCCGCACGCCGTACCGGTAGTGGAGCTCCATGACCAGGGCGCGGATCACGTTGTTGATGCCCGGACAGAGCCCGCCGCAGGTCACGATGGCGGCCCGGGTTTTTTCCGGACGGAAGAATATCTTGTTGCGGGGTCCGGCCTTGACGAAGGCCGGCAGCGGTTGGCCGGCCGCCACGCCGGCCTCGATTTCAGCGCGGTCCTGAAGCAGCACCACGGTGTCCGTATCCTTGACGTAGTTGGCGATAAAGTCCCCGTCGCGATCGGACAGTCCCAGGGGCGAGGGAAGATCCATCCGGCCCAGCAAGGCCGGCCTCAGTTGTTCGGGCGAGAGGTTTATATTTTCCATACGGGATTAAGCCCCATGTGTTCTTTGACTTCGCGGATGGTTTCCGCCGCCACGGTACGGCAGTACGCGGCGTTGTCGTCGAGCAGGGCGCGTACCTTTTTCGGTTGTGAGCGCCAAGTATAATACTTTTCCCGGACAGGGTCAAACTCTCCCATCATGTTCTTGAGGAGTATCTTCTTGCAGTCCACGCAGCCGATCCCGGCCGTGGTGCAGCCTGTGTGTACGGTCTCGGTGAGTTCCTCACCCCGGGTGAAGAGCACGTGGTAGGAATAGATGTTGCACTTTTCCGGCGTACCCGGATCGGAGCGCTTGACGCGGGCCGGGTCGGTCTTGGCGGGACGGAGCTTCTCCCAGACTTCGGCTTCGGTCTCAAAGACGCCGATGTGGTTGCCCTTGCTCTTGCTCATCTTGCTCTCCCCGTCCAGGCCCATGACGCGCGGCGTCTTGGTGAGCAGGGCCGAGCATTCGGGAAACGTCTCGCCGTAGGCCCGGTTGAACCAGCGGGCGACCTCGCGGGTGAACTCGATGTGCTGCACCTGATCCTCGCCCACGGGCACCACCTCACCCTTGTACAGGAGGATATCGGCGGCCTGCAGCACGGGGTAGTCCAGCAGGCCCACGTTGATGTTTTCCTTGTTCTGGCGGGCCTTGTCCTTGTACTGGGTCATGCGTTCCAGTTCGCTCAATGGGGTGACGGTGTTGAAAATCCAGGTCAGGTCGGCGTGTCCCGGCACCTCGGACTGGACAAAAAGGCGCACCTTCTCCGCTTCCAGGCCGCAGGCCATGAGCCCGATGGCTAAATCCATAACCCGTCCCGGCATGTCCTGCGGGTTGTAGGCGATGGTGGCCGCGTGATAGTCAACAATGGAAAAAAACGAGCGGTAGGAGTGCTGCAGGCCCACCCAGTTCTTGACCGCCCCGAAATAATTGCCCAAATGCAGATCTCCGGTCGGCTGGATGCCCGTAAACAGCGTTTTCACCCTCAACTCCTTCATGCCAATCAATGGAAACCAGTGCGCCGCCCGGTCCGGGCGGCCCCCCTGCGGTTGCGATGGTGGAATTGCCAACTCACGACGGGGAAGGTCAGAAACAGGTCACGCACGCATTCCCGAAATTGGAACATATTATTGAAAATAAGGTCTCTCATTATATAAAAGAGGCGGGAAAAATTGTCAATAAGGGGCGGGGTATGGAAAAGACAAACTCATTGAGAGTTTGTCTTTTCTTTCCTCTATCAACGCAATTTCGCAGACCGGCCGCAGGCCGGGCGAGAAATTGCCGGTAACGGCTCATCACAGACCTCAAGTCTGTGATGAGCCGTTACCGGGTGGTTCGACGCTGCCGATCGCGTATTCCTCGATCAGGTCAAGAAAATGATCTTCGATGTCGATGAAGGCCAGGCCGTTGTCGAACAGCGCGCCGCCGGGACGGCTCCACATGACCTGGGCCGTGGTGAAGATCTCCTGCTCGCTGAAGGGCAGCTGGAATTTGAGCTTGTACCGCGCGCCCTGCTCCAGGGGGGCGCCCTCGGTGGTGACGCAGAGCCCGCCTCGGCTGATGTCCTTGGTCTGGGAGCGTCCCTCCGTGTGGGCGGCCACGTCCTCGTGTTCGATTTCGGTAAAGAGGAGATAGCGGTTGAATTGCCGGCGTTCGTTATCCAGGGGAGCCTCCTTGTGAAAAAAGAGTCGGTCGGCGCCCGGTCAGTGGAGAAGGCGTTACGGGATCACACGCAGTCTTTGAGTTCGCGGATCAGCTTGAAGTGGCGCAGTTTGGTGATCGCCTTCTCCTGGATCTGGCGCACGCGTTCGCGCGTGATGCCGAGCATCTTGCCGGTCTCCTCCAGGGTGAAGGGGCCCTCGCCCGCCAGGCCGAAGCGCAGCTGGATGATCCGCATCTCGCGGTCGGAAAGCTGACGCAGCACGCGGGTGATGGTGTTCTGCAGGGTGATGCTGAACACGCTCTCAAAGGGCATCTTGGAATTGTCGTCCGGAATGAGGTCTGAAAGGCGGGTGACGTTCTCGTCGTCCACGGTGGTGTCGAGCGAAGTCGTTTCCTGTGACAGCTTGACGATATCCTTGATCTTGGAGATGGGCAGGTTCATGTAGGCGGCCAGTTCCTCGTTCGAGGGGTCGCGCCCGAACTCCTGGGCCAGGTGCTTGGCCACGTAGTAGCATTTCTTGATCATATTGAGCATGTGCACGGGGATGCGGATCACGCGGCCCTTGTCCGCCAGGGACTTGATGATGGCCTGTTTGATCCACCACGTGCCGTAGGTGGAGAAGCGGCAGCCCTTGCGGTAGTCGAACCGTTCCACCGCCTCGATCAGGCCGATGTTGCCTTCATCGATCAGGTCGAGCAGAGAAAGGCCCCGGTGTTTATACTGCTTGGCAATGGAGACCACCAGGCGCAGATTGGAGTTGATCATCCTGGTCTTCTGCAGGGCCATCTTCTCTTCCAGCTTCACCCACTCCTTCTGATTCTCACGAGTCTGGGCGCGACTGGTCGTCCGGGCGCGCTTGAGCGAGACGATTTTGCGGCGCAGGGTGGCGATCTTGCGGCCGATGTCCCGTTCGTCCTCTCCGGCCAGCAAGGGGTAGTGTGAAATCTGCTGCAGGTACACCGCCAAAGGGTCGCTCTCAAACGACGAATTCATGAAGTCGTCACCATAATCCAAAGTAGTTGTTTTTAAGATTTGATACGTCTTGGGAAGGATCGTTTGAGTGCTCATGGGGCCCCCTTTGTTATGCTATAACAAATTTATTAAAAATCTATAATATATATAACAGAATGTCAAGGCAAATTTCAAAAAAAAATTAAATTTCTATAATTTAATAAAAGACGAAATTATGGATATTTAGCTCAAAAAGGTGAGAAATACAGGAAAATTTACCGGTTAAGCTGGATGTATCGGCGTAAACCGTAGTAAGTGCCCCGAAGATTGCGATTTCCTACTCCCGCGCCTGCGTGGAGGCGAAAAGCACGGCTTTGGGATCGAGAAAGGTATGTTTGGCATTGTCATAGACGACAAAAAGAAGCTTGGCGTCGGTTTGGTGAAAATATACCCCCATCCGGCCCAGAACGCTGCCCGACTCGATCTGTTCGCCCACGGAAACGATCAATTCGTCTATCCCCATATAGCCGTACACCAGATCATCGCCGCCGCTCACCATCACCACGTTGCCGAAGCCCCGGTACGGACCGGCGGCGATCACCCGACCCATGGATACCTAATAAATCAGATCGCCCTTGTCGCCATTGATGACAATGCCGCGGATCTTGCCGTTATAGATCTCCCGGACGCCGGGATGGGGCCAGAACACCGCGTTCCGCTCCGGCGGGGTGTCGGTTTTGGCGGCCGGGTGAGGAGTGGTCGTGACCGAAACCGCGGCGGTACCGCCCAGGTGATACAGCTTTTGATTGATTTTCAGGGCCTGATTGGCGGACAGGCGGTTGATGGAGCGAAGTTCGGCCACGGTCATGCCGTAGCGGCGGCCCAGGCTGTAGAGGGTGTCGCCTTTCCGGACCACGTGCACCGCGGGGATGACCAGCCGGGTGCCGATGGCCAGCGTCGAGGCGTTGTTCAGCCGGTTGACCGCCTGGAGCACGTTGACGGGAACGCCGTATTCCCGGGAAACCCTGCTCAGTGTGTCGCCTTTTTTGATAACGTAGACGCCCTGTTCGCCCCGGGCCGCCAGCGGCAAAGCCAGGAGCACTAGTATGAAGATGGTTATCAGCCGATTCATCCGTACCTGTCCCTACTACAGATGTTCGGCGGGAACGCCGGTATTCTGTACCGTGAAATGGGCCGGGAAATCAGCGAATCAGCGGGCGGATCAAACTAACACATGGATGGTAAAAAAATCGGGCTGGAGAGATTTGAACTCTCGACCTCTCGGTCCCGAACCGAGCGCGCTAAACCACTGCGCTACAGCCCGCACAATCACTCCGGGCACGCTTTCCGGCCCTTTCCGGTATCTGAAAGAGGCGGTCTGTAAGGCCCGACAGGTTGATCGATGGGAGTGAACCGACTCGTCCCGCGCACGTCTCCGCATTAAGACGCGCGTTGGGATAAATCTTCGGGAGTGACGGGGCTTGAACCCGCGATCTCCGGCTTGACAGGCCGGCGCGATAACCAACTTCGCCACACCCCCCTTTGCAAGCAATATATTGATACACATTCCAAGTGTCAAGGGCTTCCATAATCCAAAATCATCGGCCGGCGCCGGGAAAAAAAGGCCGCCCGGGTTGGCGAAATCACGGGAAATTTACTATACTGGTGGGTACACGCCCCCCGGCGGGCAGAGCGAGCCGGCCGGAGGGCGTCCGTCCGCCAGCGGGGCCCCCGGCCCCCTCAAGGACCGATGCGGAGCGTCAATGGCAAAACAAGTGGCCAATTTCAACGAAATCGTCGCGTATGTCGTCTCCATGAAGATCGAAGAATCGGATGCCATTCACATCGCCGAGCAGTTCATGGATTCCCAGAATATCCAGTTCGACGCGGACGGCAATTTTCAGGCCATAACCATCGATTTCGACGCGGGCGGCAAGAAAGTCACCCGGGCCTAGGAGCCTGTCGGGCTGAGCTTCGAAATGGCCATTTTTTCAAGTAAGCGCATCGAAATGTGCTCCTTGTGGAGTTTGCAGGGTAGAAATTTCGCGATTTCATCGCGAAATTTCCCTCAGTCAGACAAACTCCTAGCCGGCCGGCGGCCCTCCCCCTGATTGACATTTCACTAGGCGCATGGTATTTTTTTATTCCATTGGGAATGGTTTTACCCAGGGTGAAACCCCGCTTCGTTATCCTAACCAACATGAAAAGGGATCCAGCATGGCCTCAAGAGAAATGAGAAGAATCCGCGACCGTCTTTCGGGCAAGGATAAAAAAACCGACAAGGACACGAGAAAGCTGACTCCCATCAGCGTGATCTCCATCGTCATCATCGGCCTGGTCCTCATCGGGCTCGTCATCGGCCTGGGCTCCCCCCAGGGCGGCGGTGGATTGGGGGCCGTGGTCTTCGGATACTATGACGGACATCCCATCACCTGGAAACAGGGCAATTATTTTTCCCGCAAGATTGAGGAAGCCAAACAGTACCACAAGGACGTCCCGTATCAGATCATAGCCGAATTCCTGCTGCCCTACATGCGCTACCATACCGCGGCGCTGGTGGAGGCCGAGCGCAACGGCATCTTCGTCTCGGACCAGGAAGTCGAAAACTACATAAAAGGCATGGGGCCGGAAACGCTGCGCAGCTACAACCGGCAGCCCACCGCCCGCTACGAGATGTTCAGCCTGTTCAAGGAAGAAATGATCGAACAGAAATTCACCGCCGCGCTGGTCCGCTACACGTCCAACCAGGCCTTGGACGATTTCGCCGCCACCATGGGCGCGGACGAAAAAAGCTTCCGCTTCGTCGAATGGCGCTATGAGAATTACCCCATCCAGGAAATCTCCCGGTTCGCCGACGAAAACAAGGCGCTCTTCCGCAGCATCAAGCTTTCCCGCATCACCGCCAAATCGGAAAACGACGCCAAGGCCGCGTATGATAAAATCGTGAGCGGCGAGTCCACCTTCGTGGACCAGCTCAAGGCGGTCTCCAAGATCGAGGACGAAAGCAAGGCCGCCCTCGACTGGCAGTCGTTCCACAGCCTGGAACGCGCCCTGGGCAGCAAGGAAACCGCGGAAAAAATCTTCTCCCTACGCCAGGGTGAGATTTCGGAGGTGGTGAAGCTCGGGTCGGAATGGCTCATTTACCGCTGCGATCAGGAGGCCAAACCCGCCGATCTCTCGTCCGAACCAGTGATCCTTGAGGTGAAATCCTACATCCTCGAAACCCAGAAGGGACGCGTGGAAACCTATTTTGAGACCAAGGCCAAGGAATTCCTGGCCGGCGCCGCGGGCAAAGACCTGACCGGCGCCGCGGCCGCCGCCGGTCTGACGGCGGGCACCACGGGATTCTTCCCGCTCAACTACGGGCCGGGCAAGGGTTCCACCCTGCCCTTCCTGAAGACCATTCCCGCCCCGGTCGGCAACGCGCCCGGTTTTGAATCGGCGCAGTACAGCCGGCAGTTTTTCACAAAGGGCTTTTCCCTTAAAAAAGGCGCCGTATCCCAGCCGATTCTTCTGGAGGACAAGGTCGTGGTCTGTGAGTTGATTGACGAACGCCAGGCGGACGCCGCGGAACTGGCCAAGGTGAAATCGAATTTCACCGCCTTCCGCGCGGAAGACTTTGCCAATTTTTTGGCCATCATCCGCTACCACTTCTTCACCCGCGGCGCGCCGCAGATGATCAGCCCCGCGGTGTATGATCAGCTCTACCGCACCGGCCAGATCTTCCAGTACCAGGATATGCTTTCCTACGACCTGTACCAGGCGGCCGCCTACATCAGCCAGAGCCCGGTGTTCAGGGCCGTCTTCAGCTCTGAAAAAGCGGGAACGCCCGAGGAACGGGCCGCCTGGGAGGCCAAGGGCCTCGAGGAGTTCAGCCGGTATTTCGGCTCCAATCAATAATGGACCGGGACGTTCCGCTTCTCCAACCGACCGGACCGGGAAGCGGGCCGACCGTCTTTTATCGCGGACTGCATCTGTATTCTTCCCGGCGTCCGGAGGCCGCGCCCGACCGGCTGGCCTCAGACACCACGCTGCCGCCGGAAACTTTGATTCTCATCCCTTCGCTCGGACTGGGGTACGGCGTTGACCGCCTGCTGGAACGGCTGCCCCGGCAGTCTCATGTGCTCTGCGTGGAACACGACCCGGCGCTCTGGAACCTGGCCCGTCAGGCGCGCCGGGATCTGTCCGGCCGCGACCACGTGACCCTGCTGCTGGCGGAGGACCTGGAGCCGCTTAAAGACTTTCTGGACACCCTGCCCGCCGGCCGCTACCGGCGGGTGGTAACACTGGCCCTCTGCGGCGGCGCCCGCCTCTTTCCCGGGTTCTACCGCAGCGTGGAAACCTTACTGGCCGACGGGATCCAGACCTATTGGCAGAACAGAATGACCCTCCTCCATATGGGACGGCTCTTTATAAAAAACCTGTACGCCAATCTGGCGCTGCTGCCCAGGGCCCGTGACCTGGGAGGCCTTGCCACCGACCGTCCCGTGGTGGCCGTGGGCGCCGGCCCGTCGCTTTCCGCGGTCCTGCCCCTCCTCCGTCGCGTCCGTGAACGGACCACCCTCCTGGCCGTGGACACCGCCCTCCCCGTGCTGCTCGGCTCCGGTCTGACGCCGGATTATGTTCTGGCCCTGGAGCCCCAGTTTATCAACATCAACGACTTCATCGGGCTGCCGGAGGCATCGGTGGCCGTGCTGGCCGACCTGGCCAGCTCGCCGCAGGTGGTCCGTTTCTGCCTGGAGCGCCGCCACTGCGAGGTCTTCTTTTTTTCCTCGGTCTTCCATCCGCTTTCTCTCTGGCGGCGGCTGGAAGAGGAGCGTCTCCGCCCGTTGGCCATCCCGCCGCTCGGGTCGGTGGGCGTGGCCGCGGTCTACGCCGCGCTCCTCATCACCCGGGGGGCGGTCCTCTGTTGCGGCCTTGATTTCAGCTATCCATTGCGGCGGACCCACGCCGCGGGCAGTCCTTCTTTGACGGCGGAACTCGCCTCGGCCCGACGCTCACGGCCCGTGGGACACGTCGAGTTCGCGGCCCTGACCGAGCGGCCCCGCGTCACCCTCCGGGATAAAAAAGGCGCGCGCGTGGAAAGCGATCTGGTCCTCTCCTCTTACGCCAAACACCTGCGGGCTTTGATCGCCGGGGAAAAACGCGTCTATGATTTAAGTCCCATGGGGTTGGATCTGGGGGCCCCGCTTCTTTCACGTGATGACGATATCACGGGTATCCTGGACGGGGCCGCCGCGCGACAAGGCCCTGCGCCGCCGGCTTCCCGGCCGGCCGCCTGGAACGTGAAGAACGTGCGGCGTTTCTTTGAACGCGAACAACGGCTGCTTGAGGAATCCGACGCGGTGTGGCGGCTCCTGACCGCGCCCGCGGCGCCGGAGAGCGGCGTCATCGAGGGTGAACGCCGGCTGACCGTGGCGCGCACCGAGCACGCCTACGTTCACCTGCCGGGGAAGGCCGCCTGGCCGGCCTACACCCGCGCCTCCGCGGCCCGGGCCCTGATCGAGGGCAGGATTCTCTCCGAACGCATCCGGCGATTAACCCGGATTCTTTAATCTTCATCGGTCTTGAGCACGGAGAGAAAAGCCGACTGGGGTAGTTCCACGTTCCCCACCATCTTCATCCGTTTCTTGCCTTCCTTCTGCTTCTCCAACAATTTGCGTTTACGCGTGATGTCGCCGCCGTAGCATTTGGCGGTCACGTCTTTACGCAGCGCGGCAATGGTCTCCCGGGCCAGGATGGTGGAGCCCAGGGCCCCCTGGATGGGGATCTTGAACTGGTGGCGCGGAATTTCAGCGGCCAGTTTCTTGCAGATGCCGCGGGCGCGCGCGTAGGCGTTGCCCTTGAACACCAGCTGGGACAGCGCGTCCACCGGCTTGCCGTTGACCAGGATGTCCAGCTTGACCAGTTCCGTGGGCCGGTACCCCAGGAGTTCGTAGTCGAAGGAGGCGTAGCCGCGGCTGATGGACTTGAGCTTGTCGTAAAAATCAAAAAGCACTTCGGCCAAAGGCAGCTCGTAAAACACCTCCACGCGCTTTTCGTCCAGATAGGTCATACTCTGCTGCACGCCGCGTTTGTCCAGGGCCAGGGTCATGATGCCGCCCAGGTATTCCTTGGGGGTGATGATGCCCGCCCGGATGTACGGTTCCTCCGCCCGCTCGATCCGGCCCTCGTCGGGGTACGCGAGGGGATTGTCGATATACAGGTCGGTGCCGTCCTGCATGAAAATATGGTAGCGGACCGACGGGGCGGTGAAAACGATGGACAACCCGTATTCACGTTCGATCCGCTCCTGTACGATCTCCAGATGCAGGAGTCCCAAAAATCCGCAGCGGAACCCGAACCCGAGAGCCGCGGAGGAGTCCTTCTCGTAGATAAGGCTGGCGTCGTTGAGTTTCAGTTTTTCCAGGCCGGCGGTGAGTTCCTCGTAATCGTTGGCGTCCACCGGATAAATGGAAGAGAACACCACCGGCTTCACCTCCCGGAACCCCTGCAGGGCCCCGGCGCAGGGACGCCGGTCGTCGGTAACCGTGTCGCCCACCCTCGTGTCGGACACGGTCTTGATGCCGGCGATGAAGTATCCCACCTCCCCGGCGGACAGGGTGTCGGTCTTGCTCAAGGCGATGCGGAAAATGCCCACCTCCTCCACCTGGTAGACCGTGCCGTTGGACCAGAAGCGGATGGACTGGTCGCGCCGCATGGTCCCCTCAAAAATCCTGACGTGGACGACCACGCCCCGGTAGGGGTCGTAATGGGAATCGAAGATGAGGGCCTTGAGGGGCGCGTCCGCCCGGCCGCCGGGCGGGGGAATCCGCCCGATCATGGCGTCCACCAGTTCGGGGATTCCCGCGCCGGTTTTGGCGGAAATAAGAAACGCGCCGTCGGGATCCAGCCCCAGGTCGTGTTCAATCTGCTGCTTGACATTGGGGATGTCCGCGCCCGCCAGATCGATCTTGTTGATGACGGGGATGATCTCCAGGTTGTGTTCCAGGGCCATGTACATGTTGGCCAGGGTCTGGGCCTCCACTCCCTGGGTGGCGTCGATCACCAAAAGCGCCCCCTCGGTGGACGAGATGGCCCGCGAGACCTCGTAGGTGAAATCCACGTGGCCGGGCGTGTCCACCAGGTTGAGCATGTAGGTCTTGCCGTCGGACGCCTGGTAGGGGATGGCGATGGCCTGCGATTTGATGGTAATGCCGCGCTCGCGCTCGATGTCCATGGAGTCCAGGATCTGATTGTGGAAATCGCGGTCGGCCACCAGATGGGCCAGCTGGATGAACCGGTCAGCCAGGGTGGATTTGCCGTGGTCGATGTGGGCGATAATGCAGAAATTCCTGATGTGGACGCTTTCCATAACCTGCCGTTCCGGATTGCGGGCGCGGGTATCCATGGACAAGGAGTCACCGGCGGGGGATCCGTGGTTTGAAATCAAGACAAAGTCTATATATACTCTGAAGTGGGATCATATGACAAGTAGGGGGCGCACCGCACCATGCCGTACGATACGATACTGGTCGCCGACGACCAGGAATTGATCCGCTCGATCCTCTTCCGCTCCATCAGCAAGGCCGGGTACCAGGTTATTACCGCGCCGGACGGGGAGGAGGCCATTGAAGTATACCGCCGCCGGCACCCCGCCCTGGTCATCTCCGACATCCAGATGCCCAGAATGAACGGGCTCACCCTGCTCAAGGAAATCAAGAAACTGGACGAGCGCGCCTTGGTCATCCTCATCACCGGGTTCGGCAGCGAGGATATTCTTCTCCAGGCCCTGCGCGGCGGCGCCATCAATTTTTTCAGAAAGCCGTTCAAGGTGGAGGAAGTCATCGCGGTGCTGCACCAATTGCTGCGCCACCGGGAGAACATCGTCTACCCCGGGCTCATCGCCCCCTCGCTCATGGAGGAGGAAAAACGGTTCATTATCACCCCCCTGGAGACGAACATCCTTCCCGTCATCAACCAGATCACCCTCAACCTGTCCGCCCGCTTTCCGGACGCGGAGATCATCAACCTGCGGATCGGCATCGAGGAGATGATCAACAACGCGGTCGAGCACGGCTGCCTCGACATCGGCTACGAGGAAAAGAACACCGCCCTCCACCGGGGCGCCTTTGCGGAGTTGATCCGCGACAAGGCGCGCCGCGCCGGGGGCCGGCGCCGGGTATTCGTCGGTTCCCGGCTGGACGGCGACGAGTTCACGGTGACCGTGCGCGACCAAGGCCGGGGATTCGACTGGCGCAGCCTGCCCACGCCCACCGGGCAAAACCTCCTGCACTTCAACGGGCGGGGAGTGTTTCTGACCAAGATATTCTTTGACAGTGTGGAATACAATGAGGCCGGTAATGAGGTGATCCTGCGCAAACGCCGCCGGCTTCAGGCTTCGGGTTGATCGGCGGCCCCCCCGGCCACGTCCAGGATTTTCCTCACCATCTGCTCCAGCTCCGTGGGCGAAAAGGGCTTCTGTAAAAAAGACGTGTCCTGGCCGAATCCCGGCTGCTTGGCCGAGGCGTTGTTGAAGTACCCCGAAATGTAAAGGACCTTCATTTCGGGTCTGATCTTTAAAAGCCGCTCCGCCAGCTTGATGCCGGAAAGGTGCGGCATGACCACGTCGGTAATGAGGAGATGGATGGGATTGGCGTACTGCTCGCAGATGAGCAGGGCTTCACCCGGGTTTCCGGCATTGAGCACGTTGTACCCGTATTTTTCCAGGGCCTTGTTCACCATCTCGCGGAAGACCTCCTCGTCCTCCACCAGCAGAATCGATTCGGTGCCCTTGGCGTGCACCACCTGGGGCACGTCCTCGGTCTTGGTGATGTCGGCCTCGCTCCGCGGCAGATAGATGAAGAATGTCGATCCCTGGTTGAGTTCGCTCTCCAGGAAAATGAACCCCTCGCTCTGCTTGATGATGCCGTAGGCGGTGGACAGCCCCAGTCCCGTTCCCTCCCCCGGCGCCTTGGTGGTGAAAAAAGGCTCGAAGATGCGGGATTTCATCTCCGCGGAAAATCCCTCGCCGGTGTCGGCCACCTTGATGAGCACGTACGCGCCGCGCGGGATGCCGAAGTGTTCCTTGGAGATCTCCTCCCTGATCCTGACGTTCATGCTGGAGATGGTGAGCTTGCCGCCGTCGGGCATGGCGTCCCGCGAATTGACCGCCAGGTTGATGAGCACCTGTTCCAGCTGGATGGGATCCACTTTGATGCGGCCCACATGATCATCGAGCACGGAGAGGAGCTTGATGTTCTCCGGCAGGAGGCGCTTGAGCATCTTCTCCAGGTCGATGATGAGGGTGTTGATATCGATGACCTTGGGCTGGAGCACCTGGCGGCGGCTGAAGGCCAGCAGCTGCCGGGTGAGGGCCGCCGCCTTGCGGCCGGCCTTGCGGATCGATTCCAGGTCGGTCCGGATGGGATCGTTTTCCGGCAGCGAATCGAGGAGCAGATCGGTGTAGCCGATGATGGCGCCGAGGAGATTGTTGAAATCATGGGCGATCCCGCCCGCCAGCCGGCCGATCCCCTCCATTTTCTGGGCCTGCAGGAGCTGCTCCTGGATCTTGCGGTTTTCGGTCTTGTCGATGATGTACCATTTGATTTCTTCCAGTTTTCCCCCGTCCGAGAATTCCGGAATGATGTTGGCGGTCAGGAACAACGGCTGGGAATCGCGTCCCGTAAACTCCAGATTGTGATTGGTGAGCCGCTGGTCCCGCTTCAGCACCTTGAGAAACGCCCCGTCCCGTCCGTATTCCGGGAAGAAGGTGGACAGGTTGTACTTCATCACCTCCTCGGGCGTGTCGAAGCCGAGGATGTTGGCGAATGACATATTGCACGTAAGAATGTCGCCCTTGGCCGAGGAGATGAAATCACCCGCCAGGTTGTTTTGGAAAAATTCGCGGTATCGCTCCTCGCTTTGCTGTATGGCGGAGACGGCGGCCTCCCGGGCGGTGTAGTCGTGCAGGACGATGACCCGCCCCAGCATGTTGCCGCCCCGGTCGTAAAAGGGCGTCAGGCTCACCTGGACGCTTCGCTCCTCTCCCGTTTTGGAGACTATCGTGTACAGGGTCGCGCTTTTGCTTTTTTTAGACGCCGCGCCCTTCCCACCTTCGGAAAGGACGACGATCTTTCCCGTCTCGCGGTCCCGCAGCCCGAGAATGTCATAAAGCAGTTTGCCCCCGGCCTCCGCAAAACGCCACCCGGTGAATTCCTCTCCCGCGGGATTCATGAACTGGACGCGCATGTCGGCGTCCGTGGTGATGACCGCGTCGTCGATCTTTTCCAGGGTGGTCTGGAAAAGCTGTTCGCGCTCCTTCAACACGTTCTGCATCTGATGGCGGTAGAGCGCGATCTCTATATTAATGCGCAGTTCGCGCTCCTCAAAGGGCTTGAGGATGTACCCGAACGGTTCGGTGAATTTGACGCGCTTGAGGGTCACTTCCTCGGTGTAGGCGGTAATGTAGACCACGGGAACCGAGTAGGTCTTCAGGATCTCCTCCGCCGCCGCGATGCCGTCCATCTTCCCCGCCAGCTTGATGTCCATGAGCACCAGATCGGGCCTGAGTTCCAGGACCTTCTCCACGGCTTCTTCGCCCGTGGCCGAGACGCCGGCCACCTCATACCCGAGTTTTTCCAGTCTTTTCTGCATGTCCAGGGCGACGATATTCTCGTCTTCGACTATATACAACCTGTTGACGGTCATCGTTGTTCATCCTCGCGCGGAGGGGAATGGGGTTCCCCGTCTTGTGTAAAGCTATGCATTGTCCCTTGGCTTGTCAAGAGAAAGTGAAAACCCCAATCCGCCGCCGGCAACCGGCAGGCCATCCTGCCGGTTCGCATGACATTTTGACCCGCCGCCTGAAGTTTTCCTGCAAAGCAATTTTCAACGCGGAATAATTGAAAACTTCCAGCGAAGGCGTCTATTCAATCTATATGGGGTATCCAGGCGCTTAAAAATGTTTGGATCTTTTTAGTAGGCTTCGCCCTTCGCTTCGAGTCCTGCACATTGTGCAATAAAAAACCTACAGCGATGAATTACACTGTAGGTTCACCAATGGGCGGCGCAGGACTCGGTCTCCGGTCGCCGGCCTCCTGCCGGCTCCCTCCGACCCGGCTTCGGGCCTGAACCGGCATCCTGCCGGTTCGCGCTCCAGGTTTTCGCGCCGGCCCTTCGCTTCGAGTCCTGCACGTTGTGCAATAAAAAAAACCTATAGGGAACATCCTATAGGTTAATGATTATGGGCGGCGCAGGACTCGAACCAGCGACCCCTAGCGTGTCGAGCTAGTGCTCT
>CAYQRT010000015.1:0-20818 GCA_964419695.1 uncultured Spirochaetaceae bacterium
CGCGCGGAAAAAAAACGCTGACAGACACGATTGTATGTCAGCGTTGTGTCCTGTTCTCGC
The DNA here is from genome assembly GCA_964419695.1 of uncultured Spirochaetaceae bacterium. Classification (GTDB taxonomy): domain Bacteria; phylum Spirochaetota; class Spirochaetia; order SZUA-6; family RPPD01; genus JAFGSW01. The sequence goes on from CAYQRT010000015.1 coordinate 61, forward strand.
CTCAGGGGTCACTTCCGGCGTGTGCCATTACGGAAAGGGAAAGGGATCTCCTCCTTCTGCTTGATATACCATAAATGTCGTGTCAGGAAATCGCCGGTCGGTCCGGAACCTGCCCGGCCGTCGGTCGTTCCCTGGAATCGCCATTTTTCCACCTCGATTAAACGTTGTCTCTATGGTATATTTTTAATAGAATGGTGATGTGTATGGTTATTCTATGACCAGTGAATTGTATCCACTGTTGGCCAAAATCAATTCGCTCTCCGACCTCAAGGCCCTGCCCGGAAGCGACTTGCCGCTTCTGGCGGCCGAGTTGCGCCGTTACATCATCGAGGTGGTGAGTCAGACCGGCGGGCACCTGGCCTCAAATCTGGGAGTGATCGAATTGACCATCGCCCTGCACCGGGTGTTCGACTCGCCGCATGACAAGATCATCTGGGACGTGGGGCACCAGACCTACGCGCACAAGATTTTAACCGGCCGGCGGGAAGCCTTTTCCAGCCTGCGCCAGTATAAGGGTGTTTCCGGCTTCCCCAAGCGCGCCGAAAGCGAACACGACATCTTCGAGACCGGGCACGCCTCCACCTCGATTTCGGCCGCCCTGGGCCTCCTCTGCGGCCAGGAAATGAACGGCGTGGAGGGCAAGGTGGTGGCCGTCATCGGGGACGGCGCGTTGTCGGGCGGGATGGCCTTTGAGGCCCTGAACTGCGCCGGCCAGCTCGGCAGAAAACTCATCATCGTGCTCAACGACAACAACATGTCCATCGGCCAAAACGTGGGCGCCCTCTCCGTCCACCTGACAAAACTCACCGCCACCCGGACCTACCGCCTCTTCCGCAACACGGTGGACCGGATCATCCGGCGCGTCCCCTTCATCGGACGGCGGCTGCTCCAGGACATCTACCGCCTGAAGCGCGCCTTCAAGGCGTTCTTTTTCCGCACCGACATCTTCGCCGACCTGGGGTTCGAATACGTGGGGCCCCTGTCCGGCCACGACATTCACTCGCTGGAACGGATTTTCAAAAACGTCGTGGCCAATTTCCAGCGGCCGACCGTCATTCACGTGGCCACGGTCAAGGGCAAGGGGTACGGTCACGCGGAGACCGATCCCTGCGGCTTCCACGGCGTGGGAGCGTTTCAGGTGGATAATGGACGGAAGGAACGGACGGACGGCCTCACGTATACCGAGGCCTTCGGACGGACCTTGCTGGACCTGGCCCGCCGGGACGACTCCATTTCCGCCATTACTGCCGCTATGGGCAACGGGACCGGGTTGGACCCCTTCGCCTGCGAGTTCCCCCGCCGCTTTTTCGACGTGGGCATCGCCGAACAGCACGCCGTCACCTTCGCCGCCGGTCTGGCCCAGGCGGGCCGGAAGCCGGTGGCGGCCATCTATTCCACGTTCATTCAGCGCGCCGCGGACCAGGTGATTCACGACGTGGCCCTGCAGCGATTGCCGGTGGTCCTGGCCCTGGACCGGGCCGGTCTGGTGGGACAGGACGGCGAAACCCATCACGGCGTCTTCGATATCCCCCTCTTCCGCGGCATTCCCCACCTTGAGTTCATGGCCCCGTCCAGCGGGGAAGAGATGCGCTTGATGCTCGAATACGCGTTGTCCTGCGGTCGTCCGGCGATTCTGCGCTATCCGCGCGCGGTGTGTTTGGCAGGGGAGGAGCAGAAGACCGCGCCGCTGGTCGCGGGACGGGGTGAGATGCTCACCACCCGGAACGGCTCCCTGCTTCTGGTAGCGCTCGGCAGCCTGGTGCCCGGCGCCCTGACCGCGGCCGAGGCGTTGTCCGCCGAGCACATTTCCACGGACGTCTATGCGCTCCGCTTTATCCGCCCGTTGGATGAAGAATATTTTCTGGAAGTTGTCGCCCCCTATTCGCACGTGCTCTTAATGGAAGACGGCGTCACCTCAGGCGGCGTGGGCGAGGCCCTGGGCTTTCTTCTGGCCGAGCGCGGTTTGAGTAAGCCCATGGCCGCGGCCGGTGTGCCCAACCGTTTCATTGAACAGGGGTCGCGGCAGGAGCTCTTGGCACTGTGCGGGCTGGACGTGGCGGGGATTGTGGGACGGGCGCGGCGTCTGGTCGGCGCGGAACGGTTGGCGCGGTCGAATCGCTAAAGCGGATCCGGCGCGCCCGCATCAATTCGTATCCTACATCGACGCCTGATCGGTTTGCGTGTTCACGCGCCGGGTCCGCCCGCGTACGCGGACGAGCGCCTGCCGGGCCAAATCCTTGAGCGAGGCCAGGTACTGCCTTTCGATTTTCTGCCACTGCAGGTTGAGCTTGTGCGCGTAGATGCCGATGATGAAGGCCGCTATGTTGTTGCGGAAAAGCTTTTTGATCACATTCCACGGAGAATAGAACCGTGTGTGCGCCTCAATCTGCATGAGCTGGAGGCGGAGGATGGAGAGGTTCTTGGGTGTGAACGTCACATGGTGGGCGTCGTACCGGTTCCAGTCGGTGGTGAAAATGCGTCCCGCCCCGTCGGCTTCCTTGTAGAAGTCCGAGCCGGGCAGGGGGGTGAGGATCATGAACTGGGCGGAGTCGATGTTCTCCTTGATGGCGAAGCGGGTGGTGGCGCGCATGCTCCGGATGGTGTCCGTGTCGAACCCGAAGACGAACATGCCGTGGATGAAAATGCGGTGGGCGTGGATGACCCGGATGGCCTCCCGAATCTCCTCCACGGTCTGCGATTTTTTCATGGCTTCCAGGGCCACGGGATCCACCGATTCGAATCCGATGTAGAGCACCCGGCAGCCGGCTTTGTACATGAGGCTCAAGAGTTCCGGATCCTTGGCGATCTCGGCCCGCACCTGGGTGGACCAGCTGAACTGAAATCCGTGGTCGATCATGGCCTGGAGGAGTTCCCTGGTCCGGCGCCGGTTGGCGGCGAAGTTGTCGTCGTAGAAGAATATCTTGTGCTTGCGGTGGTTGTAGCGTTCCAGTTCGCGGATCACGTGTTCCGTGGAGCGGTAGCGGTAGCGTTTGCCGAACATGCCCGTGACCGAGCAGAAGGTGCAATCGTACGGGCAGCCGCGCGAGGTCTGGATGGGGACGATGGTCTTGAAGAAACGGCGGCGGATGTTCGACTGGCGGCCGTAATCCACCAGTGAAAAGTCGGGGTGGGGCAGTGTGTCGAGTGGGGCGGTGAAGGGCTGCCGTTCGGTGAAAACGACCCGGCCATTCTCCCGGTAGGCCAGGTTGGGCACGGCGCTGCGGTCGCGTTCCCCGGACAGAACCTCCATGAGCAGGGGCAAGGTCTGCTCTCCCTCGCCCAGTACGGCATAATCGGCGTGGCCGAGGGCTTCCTCCGGAAGGAAGGTGACGTGCGGCCCGCCCATAAGCACTTTGGCGCCCCGGGCGCGGAACCAGTCGGCCAGGTTGTAGGCCTGGGGCGCGGTGGCGGTGATGGTGGACACGGCGGCCACGTCGCACTCGACGTCCATTTTATAGATCTCCTTCTCATGGGCGAAAAGGACGCGCGCGTCGTATCCTTTTTCCTTGAGAATGGTAGCCAGAAGCACGCAGCCCAACCGCGGCAGGTTGTAGCGGCTGAAAATATTAAGGTGGTCGGCCCTCGGTTCGATAAAAATAATGCGTAACGGTTTCATAATCCTCTTTTCTTGTCTGATACGGCGGACAACCCGGCTTCCCGGAGGCGCGGCGCAACCTGTCCGTAAACGTATATGTTGATAGTTTAATATATCCGTATACGGACGATTACGTCAAGTTTATTTCCGGGCTCAACCCGGGGGAATTCCGATTATGCCCGTCGGCTTCTTATCCTCGTTTCGGCCGATCTGAGGGCAACTTTTCCCATTTTAATTTGACCTGGGAAAATATTGTTGATAACATTGGATATCAATATTTTGTGGAGGTCTTTATGGAAACGTTGTATGTTTGTCAAGTGTGCGGGCATGTCGCATTCGGCGCCGCGCCCGATCATTGTCCGGTCTGTTTTACGCCGAAGGACAAGTTCAAGGAAGATGCCGCCGCCATTAACCCGGCTGAAAAGGAGGGCAAGGAAAAACACGTGCCCGTAATCGTGGCCACCAAGGACTGCGGCCTGGTGCCCGATATCTGCCGCGATATCCACATCAAGGTGGGGGCCAATCCGCATCCCATGGTGGAAGACCACTATATCCAGTGGATCGACGTGTACGTCAATAAAAAATACGCCGCTCGCTACTATCTTACGCCCGCCCTGCAGGCCGCGGTGAGCGTTCACCTGAAGTCGGACGCCCAGGGCACGCTGACCGCCGTGGAGTTCTGCAACAAGCACGGTAAGTGGATGGCCGAGGCCGCGTTATAATCATTCCCTGACGATGTGAGGACCGCCGGACGGACGTTCGGCGGTCCTCGTGGTCAGCAGGACGCCGGGGATTCGATTGAAGAAAGAAAGTCGACCACGTCCCTTTCAATGAAACCCGGCGTGGAGGCGGATGAGACCACCAGCGCCCGGCGGTACCGCGCCAGGGGCAGGCCCAGCGCCTTAAGTTCCCGCCGGTCCTCGATAAAATACACTTCACGTTTATCCGCGGACAGCCGCTTGAAGAGTTTGTTGGCATTGGCGGACAGCCGGTCCCCGATCACGAAACTGACGTCTGTTTCCTTCTGAAGCCGGAGGGCTTCTTCCTCTTTCTTCTCCGTGACCGGACAGATCGGATCGAAAACGCGCAGGCGGGCCCGCCGGTCGGGCCCGTACCGCGCCTCCAGGCTGCGCCGCACTTCTTCGAAGAAGGCGCGGGAGCCGGTGGTCTGGGAGCAGAGGAAGACCCGGCGGGTTGTGTCCATGGTTCGGGCGTACGTCTCCAGATCGATCGGGTTTTCCAGAACATGGCAGCGGCCGGCGCTGTAGCTCACCAGGCCTTTGGTTTCGGGATGGTCCTTGGTGCCCGCGATGACCGTATCGTAGCCTTCCCGGGAGCGACGGGCGATTTCCTCCTGCACCTGCTTCACGTGCACGCAGGTAAGATCCACCACCTCGTATTTTTTTCTGAGCGCGGCCTCTTCCTCCCGGTTCAAGCCGTGCGTGCGGATGAACACCACGGACCCCCCCGGCACGTTCTCCATGGCCTCCACGGTCCGGACGCCGTTGGCTTCCAGGAAGGCGATGAAATTTTTATTATTGATTAGAAAGCCGTTGACGTAGAGCGTCCGCCCGGGACGGGCCGTTTTTTCCTCGAACACCTTGCGTTCCGCGCTTTTGACGCCCGGGCAAAAACCGGAATGGGCGGGAATGATGACTTCCATGGTGTAAATATACACAAGCGGCGGGGGAGGTGTACAGTGTACACAAGGAACGGTGGGAGCCTGTTCCCCGTCCGCGCTTTGCTGTATACTGGTTTCGCGTTATGACTGAGTATTTCCAGAACCAGAAGAGGAAGATTATCGCGTATCTGACCGCCCGGTCCGATGGGGCGGACGAATATATCTCCGACGTGACACGCCGCCTCTGCCAATACGCGTCGCACGGCAAGATGATCCGGGGCGGTTTGGCTGTGCTGGGCAATGACCTTTTTGAGGATCCGTGCGACGAGTCGATCATGCCGGTGGCCGCGGCCCTGGAACTCCTCCAGTCGGCCCTGCTCATCCATGACGATATCATGGACCGCGACGATCTGCGCCGCGGCCGGGCCACCCTGCACCGGACCTACGCCCGCGAGGCGGCCGAGCGTTCCCTGGGCGACCCGGAGCACGTGGGCGTCGCCCTGGCCATCTGCGCCGGGGACATCGCCTTTTTTGCGGCTTTCGAGCATATCGCCGCGGCGGTCCTGCCCGCGGAACGGCGACTCCGCGTCGCCTTGTTGGTGGCCCGCGAGCTGCAGCGTACGGGCGCGGCCCAGATGCAGGACGTGGCCTGGGGCGCGGCCCCGCCCGAGCGGGCGGCGGGCGAAGCGGACATCATCGATTTGTACCGGTACAAAACGGCGCGGTACAGTTTTTCCCTGCCCCTCTCCGCCGGGGCCCTGGCGGCCGGGCGGGGGGAGACGGAGATCTCCATACTCGACCGGCTGGGCGAGCATCTGGGCATCATTTTTCAGATCAAGGACGATGACCTGGGCTTGTTCGGGGATGAAGCGGTAACGGGCAAACCGGTCGGCTCCGACGTGCGTGAAGGCAAGAAGACGATCATGTACGGCCGCCTGGCCCGACGGCTTAAGGGAGTGGAGCGGGACAGGTTTTTCCGCATGTTCGGCCAGACCGAGGTCCACGCCGACGATCTGGCCTTCGTGCGCGACGCGGTGGTGCGGACGGGCGTGCGGGAGGAAATGAACGCCCTGGCGGACGAATACGCCGCCCGCTGCAAGAAGGAGGTGGCCCTCCTGTCCGGCGCGCGGGCCGATCGGGTCGCGCTCCTGGAACAACTCCTGGCGTACAGTCTTTTCCGGCAATTTTAAAATCACGCCCCGGCGGGGCGGGCCGCGGCGCCGCGGTCAGTTCCGGGCCAATAAGTGGTATTTTCTGCGACAGACGGCGCGCAGCGGGCAGGCGCGGCATGAGCCGGCGTCCGTCCCCCGGCCGGTGAAATCGCCTTGGCGTATCTTGTTGGCTGTGAGCAGCACGGTCTCTTCCGTCCGTTCCACCACGGCTTTTATTTCCCCGGCACCGAAATAGCGTTTCTTGGCTTGAGGATGACAGACATGGACGTATGTGCGGTCCTCGAATGAATAGTAGGCGGCCGCCGCGGGAATGTTCCCGTGTTCCGCGGCCAAAAGCAGGTAACAGGGTATTTGCAGAGATACTGGCGCACCGTGAACGGGGGCGAGGTCTTTTTTCCCCGGTACGTATTTGATCTTGTAATCAACCAGGGCGGTTCCGAAACCCGTGGCCAGCATCAGATCCACGGTGCCGGCCAGTGAAATCCGTTCCTTTTCCCACACCCGGTTCAACGGATATTCAACGCCCTTTATTTCGCATTCGCCGTAGGCGTTGACGGTTTTTTCCAGAAAGGCGTTCAGTCCCGGGAGGAGATCATCCCGCATGGCTTCCCAGAGCGGGGGCACGGGCAGCGTCCCGCCGTCCGTTTTCTCGGCTTCGGCCGCGGCCAGGGCCGCGTGCATGACTTCCCGGCCGGAGGGCAGCCGCCCGGGGGAAAGACGATCGCCGGTTTCCATGAGTCCGCGGAAAAAAAGCTCCAGGGTCCGGTGGATGAAGGTGCCGTACCAGCGGCGGTCGTCCTGCGCGAAATCATGTTCCCACGCACGCCAGCCGGCGGCCTTGGTCAGAAGATAGCGGAAGGCGCAGGTCTGGAAGGTTTCCAGGTCGGTGGGGGTGAGGGCGATACGGCCCTCCTGGTCCATGACGGCCTTCAGAACGCTTTCCAGAAGCGATGGAGGTGAAACCGGGCACAGGGTGAACATTTCTTCCCGGGACGGTGCCGGGACCGCGGACGCGAGACTCAGGCCCTGCCGCTGCAGGGAAAAGAGATACGGCGGCGGGGCGGCGCCCGCATCCGTGAAGGCCCGGGCCTCGCGAGCGTAGGGGTCCACGGTCGCCGGGCCGTCCGGCTCCTTCACGGCTCCGGTTTTCACGAAGAAAGGCGGCGGCAGCCGTACTGTGCCCCCACTCTGCCGCGAAAAACTTAAGGAGACCTCCCGGCCCGAGACCAGGTAGAGGCGCAGGAAGGCGTCGCTGGCGTCGGTTTCCGCCAGGTTCAGGCGCGCCTCCTCGTCCACGGAAAGGAAAAGATAGGGACGGACGGGTACCCGGACCAGTTCCTCGCAGACATTGAGCACGAAGTGGTAATCGGGCATGATGCCGGCCGAGACGCGGTAGGGATAGACCGCCAGGCCCGGGCCCGGGGCCGGGGGCACGTAGTGCGTGTCGCGCAGCAGGTCGAGCCAAAGCCCGAAGGGCGAGGCGGGCGGCGGCAGGGGCAGGCGGCGGCTGCGTTCGGTGAGCTCATCCAACCGCCGCAGGGCCAGGTCGAAATTCCGGCCGGCGGCCGGGGAGGGGAAGGCGTCTTCCAAAAAAACGGAACGAAAGACGGTGACGGCCTTCTTCAGGTCGGTAAACGAGGCGGCGCGGGCGAGTCGGGTCAGGTTCGTGCGCAGGGAACGGTAGAGGGCGGCCGGCGCCCTGGCCCGGACCGCGTTCGTCCCCCCGGCGGCGATCACGCCGCGGAAGCGGCTTTCCCACAGATCGAACACGCCGTTCCCGTCCGGATAATTGCCCAGGCAGTTGTGTTCCAGGCCGAAGCGGACCAGTGCCGCGGCGGGCAGCTCTTTTTTCCAGGGCAGGGCGGCGTCGCCCAGCAGGGATTCCACCGCTCTCAGGTCAAACCCGGAGGCGATCACCCGCGCCGCCCGGTTCAGGAAGGAGACGCCCGGAAAATCGATGAGCGCCGCTCCCTCGTTCACGCGCAGGCGGATATCGAAGCGCCGGGCGGCGTCCGCCAGCGCCGGCGCGAATGCGGACAACCCCGCGACGGTCAGGGCGACGCGGGAATAGCCGACCCCCGCTGCCAGCAGCTCATGCACGCGAAGCAGGACCTGATCCGTTTCGGTTTCACGGTCGTTGAACACGGTCAGCCCGCCCGCCGGCGCGCCGGAGGCGGGCAGCGAGAACACGGTGACCGCCGGGTGGCCGCGGAGTACAGGTTCGGTCTTGCGCCAGTCCGTGATCACCTCCGGGTGGAAGATGGTATACGCGCATCCGCGGGGATCGAAGGCGGCGGGCGACGCGTCCGGTTCATGCAGTCCGGCCTCCGCCAGGAAGCGCGTATAGCGGGCGTGCAGCAGGGAGAGGTCGCGCGCCTTGGCGGGACGGATACGCTCTCCGGCGCGCCGGACCAGGTCCAGGCCCTCCTCCAGCCCGGGCAGCACGCGCCGCAGCCACGGGAGAAAGGCGCGGGCGTCATGAGCGTATGCGGGATTTATTATGGCGCTGAAAAACGGCGCGGAGGCGTTTTCCTCCAGAAGTGCCTGGCTGAAGAGGGTGCGGGCCACATTATCCACCGGGCGCGTGCCCGCCGGGCCTGAGAGGGTGCGCTCCTTGAAACTGTCCCATGATATACAAACGTCGCGCGGCAGCACCCGGCGCCCGCCGTGTTCCAGCAGGCGGACCAGTGCCCATTCGGCCGCCACTTCCGAGGGAAAAACGAACACATGGCGGCGGTCGCCGCCGTGGCAGAGCATTGTCTCCAGAACGCCCTTCATAGGTAGTGAGTATAGCGCATAGGGGAAGGGTGATAAAGGTCGGGAGATGTTGTTTAACGAGGCGGGCTGGGTGCCTGGCTAACTCCTAGAAAATCTTGAGCAAGAGACCGCCACCGAAGGTGAAATACGCGGAAGGGGTGAACAAACCGTCGATGGTTCCCGACATGAGATTGACGGTACCGTAGATCGTCAGGTTGCCCAGCCGCAGTCCGAGTTTGCCCCCCATGGTATACCCCATCGGGCCCCAGAACACCACGTCGGCTATCGCTCCCCCGGAAAAAACCACGCCGAAATGCGGCTGGAGAAATAATGGGCCGAGCGTCAAGCGGATGGTGCCCACCACGGGTATGGTAAAAATGTGAATCAGAGTGAGGTTGAAGGGCGGCGTGGCCACGGTGACTTCGTTATAGTAAAAACCGGCCTCCACGCCGAACCCGATGATGCCGAAGAACATGAGGTCCAGATCCGCGATCACGCCGGCTCGCATGTGCATGAGGAAATTAAGCAGGTCTATGGCGAATTCCATGCCCGGTACGGTGGGCAGCAGCATGCTGGAATCGAACATGGGCATGTAGTGAATGTCGAGGCCGATATCCATGGCAACGCTTACCACGGGCGGCGCGTTCGGATCGGGTTGGGGAGCCGGGGCCGGCGCCGGTGTGGTCTCGGGCTCCGGCGCGGATTCCGCCGCCGGTTCGGCGGCTTTTTCCGCGGCGACCTTCTTCTCTTCTTCGGGTTCCGGGGCGGCTGCCGCGGCTTTCTCTTTTTCCCGGCTGAAATCCGGATTGATGAAGATGTTCTTTTCATCCACCGCGGAGAGTTTTTCCCGCGTGCCCAGGGCGTTCTCCTTGTTGTCCACCAGCTCCGGCGTGTTCCGGCTGCTTTCCACACGCGCCGGAACGGGTGACGGCGTTGGCGTTGGCGCGGGAACGGTCACCGGTGCGGGAGTGACGGTTTTGACCGGCGGCGGCGGAGTGATCTTTACTTCCTCGGGTTCGGTCCGGGCCAGGGTGGCGGTATCCGGTGGCAGGATCGAGTCCGCGGTCAGCGTTTTGAAGTCGTTTTTCTGCCAGAGGGTTTTCATTTCCGCGCCCAGTCCCGTCTTGACCAGTTCTACGCGGTTGGCGCCGGTGCGGACCACCGTCACCATCTCCTGGGGCGTGACGTTGACCGAGGCGGCCGCGCCGCTCAGGGCGCTTGCGGCTTTGGTTATCTGCAGGGCTCCGCCGAAGCAGTAGAAAGCGGGCACCAACTCGCGGGAGCCCGTGAATATCTGGTCGAAACCGAAATCGGAGTTCGCGTTTTTGGCCGTCACGTCCACGCCGTTGTAGCGGAAGACGCCCTGGGGCAGGCGCCCCGCGGTTTTGGTGCGCAGACGTCCGTAGGCCATGTCGATATCCAGGGTTCCGGCGCCGTTGACGGCCTTGACGGTGAATGAGCTCGATTCGGAGATCTTCACGAAGGTCTGGGAGGGGTACAGCTGGAGTTCGAGGGTGGTGTGTGCGTCGACATTGACCAGATCGCCGGCCTTGAATTCGAAACCCACGGCTGGATGTGTGCTCAGGTCGATATCGGCCGGTTTTCCGTCACGGATGTATTCAAATCCCCGCCCTTGGGCGTGGACCACGTACAGACGGATATCGTCGGCCGCCAGGGGGGCCAGTGAGGCCAGGAGACTCAGGATCATCAGGCTGAGGAATTTCTTCATACAATAGAAACATACCACAAAAGGGGGGTCAAAACAATAAAGACCCTTGTCCGTCCCCTGTTCGGCGGTTTCTCCTTTCCCAGATTGGCGGGTTGATCAGGGGGAGGCCCCGGCGCGGCCCGCTATTCATATTTTCGGCACGGAATATCAGTTCATGACCTCCGTATGGCGCGCCATCCCGGACCGGTCCTTGACAAATCAGAAGGTTATCCATATGGTAGAGAAACCCTAAAGCACCCATGACGCTGCAAGCCGGTGCCGTTTCAGGGTTCGATCAGAATATTTCGTTGTCATAAGGAAGCCGCCGCCCGTGACCGGGGCGTCTTTCTCATGGCATGCCAGAGCCTCCCTTTCCGGCGGCGGGCTTGTTTCCCGTCCGCCGGCATACCGCGTCGCAGAGGTGGCCCCCATGCAGAAGATATACCAGCTGGTAAACGAGAGGATCTGCGAATCAAGGGAGACCGGCGGTCCCATTCTGGTCTACGTCAATCCGGACAAGGCCGAATGCAGGCACCTGGTTGACACGTACCGCATCGACGAGCACACGCTTACATCCGCCCTGGACCCCGACGAGATCAGCCGTCTGGAATTCGAACCGGACCACACCGCCGTCATTCTCAAGCGGCCCAAAAATTACTCGAGCCTGGACGACCTGCTCTTCAAGGTGACCTCCCTGGGGTTCTTCATCTTCGCCGACAGGATGATCATCGTCATGGCCGAGGAAATCCAGATCTTTGAGCTCGACGCCAAGCACGCCATGAAGATCAAGAACATCAAGGACGCGTTTCTCAAGATTCTCTTCGGGACCATCTCCCATTTTCTCATGCACCTGAAGATCATCAACCAGATTTCCGAGACCCTGGAGCAGAAGATCAACACCTCCATGGAAAACAAATACCTGCTCAACATGTTCACCCTTCAGAAGAGCCTGGTCTACTACCTCAACGGCATCACCTACAACGCCACGCTCTTCGAGCGGATGAAGAACGCCACCGCCAAGATGGGCTTCTCTCCCGAGCAGTTCGAACAGCTGGAGGACACCATCATCGAAAACAACCAGTGCCTGAAACAGGCCGACATCTACACCAACATCCTCTCCGGGGTCATGGACGCGCGGGCCTCCATCGTCAATAACAACTTAAACCAGCTCATCAAGCGTTTGACGATCATCAACATTGTCTTCCTGCCCATCACCTTCATCGCCAGCATGCTGGGCATGTCGGAGTTTACCCTCATGACCCGGCGGTTCCCCATGTGGCTTTCCTACGGCGCGTTCGCCGTGGCCATGACCGCCATCGCCTTCGGCACCTACCTGGTGGTACGGAAGATCAACTACGAGCGCCAGAAAAAAAACCGCCTTCCCAAACCCGAAAAAAAGCGGGACCAACACTGACGGTTCCGGGTGCCTGACCCGCCTTCCCCGGGACCGGCGTTTACATTGACGGATCATGCGGCCTCCGGTATAGTGGCCCTCATAAGCAGCATCCCCCGGACGCTCCGCCTGAAGCCGCACCGTCGCGCGTTTCACTGACGCGTCCCCGACCGGAAGAGAGACAACACCGAAAAGGAGAGAACCATGGCAGCGGAACGGCTCTATGTGATTTTCGGAGCGGGCAACGACTCGATCGGCCTGGTGGGCAAGATCACCACGCCCCTGGCCGAAGCCGGCGGCAATATCGTGGACCTGCGGCAGGACGTACTCCACGGCCTGTTCACCATCTACCTGGTGGTCGATTTCACCGCCGCCGGGCTGGACCTGGAGAAGTGCCGTTCCCTGGTGGGCTCCATTGCGGAGAGCGCCTCCCTGGATCTCGCGGTGGACCGCTTTACGCCCGTGCCGCGCGATCCGGAGAAAGCGAATCTGTTCTGCGTGCTGGTAGGGGAGGACAAGCCCGGCGTGGCCGCCAGAATTTCCGCCACCCTCTCGCGCTATCGCATCAATATAGAATTTTCCAAAATGATCGCCCGGGAAGACGTATTCTTGATGGAACTGCTGGTGGACTGCAAAAATTCCTCCATCCCGCTGGAGAATCTGGAGAAGGAAATCGTTACCGTAATGGCGGCAATGAAGATCAAGGCCGTGATTCAGCGGGAGGACGTTTTCAACAAAAAGAAGCGCTGGCTGGTTTTTTCGTTGACCAAAAGCCTGCTCTCTCCCGCCGCGGCGTCGGAACTGGCTCATCTGGCCGGGTTGAACGCGGCCGCGTTGAAAAAGACCTACGGCGGACTCCACGGAGACCGGGCCCCTTACGAGGCCGCCGCCCTTCTGGACGGCGTAAGTGAAGAAGCCTTCGGCAAGGTCGTGGCGGCCGCGGCGCCCACGGCCGGCACGCAGGAGCTTGTGCAGACCCTGAAGACCTTCGGATACCGCGTGGCCGTTTCCGCCTTTGCCGCGGAACAATTGGTGGCCCGGGTGGTCCGGTTGCTGGGCGCCGACGCCGCCTACGGCGTGCCGTACGCGATCAACCCGGACACCAGGCGCCTGGACGGGGAGGCGGTGGGTGAGGATCCGGCCGCGCGCTTTGACGAGGGGGCCTTCATACGCGCTCTGGCGGCGGATGGGAAAATACCGCCGGAGGAAATCACCGTCATCCGCGACACGGAGAGCGCGGCCGTTATATCTCCGGGCATCCGCCTGGAGTGGGACCTGAAGACCATCCTGGACCTGCAGAACCAGAAAATACTTACCTCCGACAACCTGACGGGCCTGCTCGGTATGAGCGGCGTTCCGGCCCCGTGAAGAGCTTACCATTATGATGCGATCAGACCTGGACATCGCCCGGGAGCGGACGCTTCTCCCCATCACCGAGATCGCGGCCTCCATCGGCCTCGAACCCGACGCGCTCATGCAGTACGGACCGTACATCGCCAAGGTCGACATGGGCCTTGTTCAGAAACTGAAAGACAAACCGGACGGCAAGCTCATCCTGGTCACCGCCATGACCCCGACCAAATTCGGCGAAGGCAAGACCACCACCACCATCGGTCTGGGACAAGCCCTGTGGGCTCTGAAGAAGAAAGCCCTCATCACGGTGCGCGAACCGGCCCTGGGGCCCTGTTTCGGGGTCAAGGGCGGCGCGGCCGGCGGCGGTTACTCCCAGGTGCTGCCCATGGAGGAGATCAACCTTCACTTTACCGGGGACATGCACGCGGTGACTACGGCCCACAACCTGCTCTCCGCGGCCCTGGACAACCACCTGCACCAGGATAACCCGCTGGGAATCAATCCGCGCGACGTGGTCTGGAAGCGCGTCATCGACATGAACGACCGTTCCCTGCGCCAGATCCTCATCGGCCTGGGCGGCCGCGGTTCCAACGGCGCGCTGCGCGAGGACGGCTTTGAGATCACCGCCGCCTCGGAAGTGATGGCGGTATTATGTTTGGCCCGCGATCTTCCCGACCTGCGCGAGCGGCTGGGCCGCGTTCTGGTGGCCTACAACCGGATGGGCAAGCCCGTGTTCGCCCGCGACCTGGGCGCCCACGGCGCCATGACCGCCCTGCTCAAACATGCGCTCAACCCCAACCTGGTCCAGTCCATGGAAGGCACGCCGGTCTTGGTGCACGGCGGGCCCTTCGCCAATATCGCCCACGGGTGCAATACGCTCATCGCCACCTCCCTCGCCCTCAAACTGGGGGACTATGTGGTGACCGAGGCGGGCTTCGGTTCCGACCTGGGCGCGGAGAAGTTCTTCGACATCAAGTGCCGCGCCGGCGGCCTCAAGCCCTCCTGCGCCGTGCTCGTGGTAACGCGCCGCGCCTTCGAGCTGCACGGTATCGACAACGTGGCCAAGCACGTGGAGAACGTGCGGCACTTCAAGCTGGAGCCCCTCATCTCCATCAACAGGTTTCTGGACGACGATCCGGCCGTGCTGGCCGACATGCGGAAGCGGATCGAGGCCCTGGGCGCGACCGCCGTGATCACCGATTTCCGCGAACGGGGGTCCCAGGGCGGCCTGGAGCTGGCCGAGGCCGTGGTCAAGGCCTGTGAGGCCGAGTCGGCCTTTGCGCCGCTTTACGGCCTGGAACTTTCCCTGGAGGAAAAGATCTCGGCCGTCGCCGCCAATATCTACGGCGCCTCCTCGGTCACCCTGGAACCGGCGGCCAGGAAGGAACTGAAACGCCTCACTGAATTGGGCTTCGCCAACCTGCCCGTATGCGTGGCCAAGACCCCGGCCTCCCTCTCCGACAATGCCCGCAAGCGCGGCCGCCCGCGCGACTTCACCCTCACCGTGACCGGCGCCAAGGTATCGCGCGGCGCGGGCTTCGTGGTGGTCTACTCGGGCGACGTCATGGCCATGCCCGGCCTGCCCAAGGAGCCGGCCCTCCTCAACATCGACGTGGATGAGGAGGGCCGCATCTCGGGCTTGTTCTAAACGTGGCTTGGTAAAAGGACCGCGAAGGGCGCGAAGGAACTCGCTCTTCGCGGTCCCCTCCCGGCGCATGGATCACCGGGCCCCTTGACAAATAAGATCAATTCCTATCTAATACACAAATGCAACAACATGCCGCGGACGGAGCGGCCGCGCGGCGGCTGCGGAAGGCGGGACTTAAGGTAACTCCCCAGCGCTTGGCCGTGTATTCCGTGTTGGACGGTCGCCGCGATCATCCCACGGTCCGGGAGATCCTGGCAAAGGTACGGCGGGCCATGCCCGGCGTTTCCGCGGATACGGTCTACCGCACGCTCATGAGTTTGAGCGAGGCGGGACTCTGCCGGGTCCTGGACGGCCTGGGGGACGCCCGCCGCTTCGATCCCGTGACAACCGTCCACCATCACTTTTATTGTTCCGCCTGCGGCCGCGTGCTGGACGTTGCTTACCCCGCTTTCGACCGCCTGTCCCCGCCCCGCGAGCTGGACCAGGGTTGGCAGGTTGAGAATACATCCGTGCGCTTCACCGGGCTTTGCCCGGCGTGCCGGAGAAAAAAATCACATTAATAAGGAGCTTGAGAACATGGGAACCACCAAGGAAAACCTCGAAGCCGCCTTTGCCGGCGAATCCATGGCGCGTAACAAGTACACCTATTTTGCCGACGCCGCCCGCAAGCAAGGCTATCATTACATTGCCCGCATCTTTGAGGAGACGGCCCTCAACGAGATGCGGCACGCCAAGGACCACTTCAAGCTGCTCGGTCACCTGGGAGACACCAAGGCCAATCTCAAGGCCGCCATGGACGGCGAGAATTACGAGACCACCTCCATGTACCCGGAATTCGCCGAGCAGGCTGACAAGGAAGGCAACAAGGAAGCGGCTGTTCTTTTCCGTCAGATCGCCAAGGTGGAGGCGCACCACCGTGAACGCTACCAGAAACTCCTGGACATGGTGGAGAAGGGCACGGTCTGGAAGCGCGAAAAACCCATCAAGTGGAAGTGCGGCGTCTGCGGGTACGTGCACGAGGGCACCGAGCCGCCCGAGAAATGCCCCTGCTGCAAGCACTCCAAGGAGCATTTTGAGCCGGCGTCATTGGATTTCTAGGCCTGCATTGAAATAATAATGCCACAGAGAACGGCGGAGGATGTTTTGCGTCATTCACTACAAAGGGTAGTCCGGCTATTCTCACTGCTGCCGTAATGTGTGCCTCCGCTGGAAGTTTTGCCTGGTGGATGATAGTAAAGTCATTTTGTGGGAAAACTTCAGGCTGAGATATGTGCGACCGCTGCCAGGGCGATATTCGTTCTTGGCGGCGGTTTTTTTGGCACTTTATTCTTGCCGCAATTAATGGTATCATGTACTCAGAAATCCCCAAGGAGCAGCCCGTGAACCTCTACTACTATAAAAACGCCGATCCGGCGCTGGATAAGATATTGGCCCGCCGCGCCGGGTTCGACGCGGCGGAGCGCAAGAAAGTGGCCAGGATCGTGGAGGACGTGCGCCTCAAGGGTGACGCCGCAGTACTCAAGTACACGCGACAGTTCGATCACCTCGACATGAAAGCGGACCAGATCGCGGTCAAGCAGGAGTATCTCCGCGACTGCCGGGCCAAGGTGGACGAGAATCTGATGCGCATCATCAAAGAGGCCCGCAACAACATCAAGCGGTTCCACGAGCAGCAGGTCACGGGTTCCTGGTTTAAAAGCTTCGGGGACGGCGTCAAGCTGGGGCAGCGGATCACCCCGATCGACCGGGTGGGACTGTACGTGCCGGGCGGCCAGGCCTTCTATCCTTCGTCCGTGCTCATGAACGTGGTTCCCGCCCAGCTGGCCAAGGTGAAGGAGATAATCGTGGTCACGCCGCCGGGCAACTTTTTCAAGAATCCGCTGCTGGGCGCCGTGCTTTCCCTCATGGAGGTGACCGCAGTCTACCTGGCCGGCGGGGCCCAGGGCGTGGCCGCCCTGGCCTTCGGCACCCAGACCGTTCCCAAGGTGGACAAGATCGTGGGGCCGGGCGGGCCGTACGTGGCCCTGGCCAAGCGTGAGGTATACGGCTACGTGGACATCGACATGATCGCCGGGCCCTCCGAAATCCTCGTCCTGGCCGACGCGCGCGCGGAACCCGAGTGGGTGGCCCTGGACCTCCTCTCCCAGGCCGAGCACGGCAGCGGCCACGAGGCCGCCATCCTCGTGACCGATTCGCAGGCCTTTGCGGAGAAAACCGCGGAATTCGTCTACGAGCACCTGAAGTACTCGCCGCAAAAGGAGAAGATCGAACAGACCCTCGAAGCCTACGGGGCCTTCATCATCGTCGACGATCTCATGCAGGGGGCGGAGGTGGTGAACCGCATCGCGCCGGAGCACCTGGAGCTTATCGTGCACGATCCGGACAAGATCCTCGCCAAGATCAGGCACGCGGGCGCCATTTTTTTGGGATCGTATTCCGCGGAATCCGTGGGCGACTACTGGGCGGGCCCCAATCATGTGCTGCCCACGGGGGGCAGCGCCCGCTATTTTTCGCCATTGGGTGTATATGATTTTATAAAACGAAGTTCGCTCATCCAGTATTCGCGGGAAGCCATCCTCAAGAACGCGGAGAAGATCGAGAAGTTCGCCGAAGCCGAAAGCCTGCCCTTCCACGGCCGCGCCGTGCGCAAGCGCTATGACGATCTCAAGGCGCGGCTCCGGGGCCGCTAAGCGGTCCGGATGGGCGACCGTCTCCGTCGTCACAGCTCATCATCGAACTCCCGCACCGTAATGTCGCCGGTGGAGGCGTCGAACGTGAGGTGGCGGCCGCTCTTGCCCCCGACCTTGATTTCCATGTAGCGCATGTCCAGCGCCTTGAGGAGCTCGCGGGTCTTGTCGAGATTCTTCTTCCCGATATTGAGGGGGGAGTCGTCGGGAAAATCATAGATGGAAGCGCCGCCCACCACATAGATCAGAAAGTGTTCCTGCTCGGCCCCGGCGGCGATCATCGCTTCCAGCAGCCGGGGGACGAGCAGGTCCGCGTACTTGGGAGCGCTGGAGAGCAGGTTTTCCCGTTCCCGGGTATCCCGCTTGAGGCCGAAGGCTGAATCAGGAAGGTAGATGTGCGCCAGACCCGCCACCTTGTGCAGTTTGTCGTACATGACCAGTCCCACGCACGAGCCCAGCACGGTCGCCAGAAGCGAGTCCGCCCCCACGACCTCGTATTCGCCGATGCCCACGTGCACGGTTTTCATCATTGACGCTCTCCCCGCATGCCCCTGCTCCTTATGGGGCGGGCGACCGGAGGCTGACGATGATGTCGATCCTCCCGAAGGGAGTGGTAAAGGCCATCGCGGACGTTCCCTCCCCGGCCGGCCGGATATCCAGGTGGCCGCCGTAGATGCAGGAAGGCGTGGTGACTCTGAGCACGGTATAGTACTCCTTGCAGCGGGCCAGCAGTTTGGACATGAGCACGGTGGTCAGCTCGCCCAGGGAATGCTTCAGGAGATGAATTTCGTCGTCGGCCTCGTGACCGGGGAAGAACGCCGCGGCCAGGGCGAAGGCGGTCTCCCGCGAGGCAAGCAGGGTCATCTCCCCCTCGATGTCGCCCACGAACTGGCAGATCATGCCGATCTCCCCATTTTTTTCTCCGGGGCGGCCGCGGGTGCGGCGGATGGCGCGCCGCGGAATCTCCCGCTTGAGCAGGAAGGGGACGGCTTCGCGCATCCACCTGAGCAACAGGGCGGGAGTGTGTATGCGTACGCGCACGTTTTTCATCCGGAACTCCTTGTCTCTGATCCGGCGGGCAAGCTGAAGCAGGCATGCGTCCGGCCCCAGACCGGGCACCTGCTGGCGGCGGCGGTTCACTGGGCGGCCGGACGTCTCCTCTAAATATAGGTCCTTTGGCGCGGGGGCGCCATTGTTTCCGGGGAATTGTCACCGCGCCGGGCGCATTTTTTTAGGCCGGCTCTCTCTGGATTAAGGGTCCTCCGGTCGATAATATTGAAGAAGCGGCACATGCCGCGGCTTATGGGAAGGAGATGCTTATGCAGAGACTGCGCGGTATGGTGAGGAAGGCCCTGGCGGCGGCGGCCGTCACCACGCTCATTGCGGTGTTGTCCGGCTGTCCCAGCACGGATAACCTGTACGGACAGGCATATACGCATTTCACCCGCCGGGAGGAAGACAAGGCCCTGGCCCTGCTGGCCCGCATCATCGAGCGGGACGCGCGCTACACCCCGGCCTACCTGCTGCGGAGCACCATCCTGGAGGTACGGGGCGACTGGGCCGGGGCGGAACAAGCCCTGCACGACGCCGAGGAGCACGCGTCGCCTTCACCCGTGGTGAACTTCAACCTGGGCAATATCCACTTCAAAAGGGGCGAGTACGACAAGGCCGTGGAGGAGTACTCGAGGGCCCTGCGCATCAACCCCGGGTTCACCGAGGCATACATCAACCGGGCCAACGCCCGTATGAAGCAGCGGGACTATCCGGCCGCGCTGGACGATTACGAGAAATTTCTCTCCCTCACCGGTAAGGACTACGCGAACGTACGGGAGCTGGTAAAGCTCCTGCGGCGGGACCTGGGCCTGGGGCCCGTAGACCTGCGCAAATAATCCCGCCGGACTCCCGCGCGTATGGCGCGTAAATTTGACAGCTCGAACAACGCTTCCTATACTTTGAGATACGCCGGCTGAGGACCGCTCCCGGCCCGTTTCACGGGAGTACGGCGGCACCGGCCCGGCGCCAGATTCTCCGCAGCAAGGAGGCCGCTTATTAAAACCACCACTATATTTCTGTCCGTGTTATTGTTCGTTCTGACCGCGGCGGGGACGGCGTTCTCCCAGGATGCCGCCGCCCTGAAGAAGGCCGACGACCTTGACTGGGCGGGCCGCTACATGGAAGAAAAGGAATTGCTGCAGGCCGCGCTTTCCCCGGCCGTCGATAACGCGGGCCGGGCCGCAGTCTACTGGCGCCTGTCCCGGGCCACACTCAACATCGCGGATACCGGATTCAATGCCAAAAGGATCAACACCGACCAAGCCCTGAAGCTTTATGAGGAGGGGGAAGGATTCGCCGATCAGGCGATAAAGCTCGCTCCGAACAACCCGCAGGGCTATTTCTGGAAATCGTCCAACATGGGCATGTGGGGCCAGACCAAGGGCATCTTCGATTCGCTCGGCAAGGCCGCTCCCATGAACGACAATCTGCGGTTGGCTCTCAAACAGGACCGGGATTTCGCGGACGCCTTTTATGTGCTGGGGGAGCTGTTCGAAAAACTGCCCGGCTGGCCCATCTCTTTCGGCAACGTGGACTACTCAGTTTCCCTGGGCCGGAAAAACATCGATCTGATGGAAGCCCAGGTGGCGTCCGGGAAGAGGCGGGGACGTAACTACGCTTCCTACATCGCCCTGGCCAACCATCTCTGGGCCCGCAACTGGGACGCCCGGCGCCGGGTGCGGGCGCAGGCCGATATGAAGCGTCAGTACCATGAGAAGACGGACTATGTGGAGAAGCAATATTTCTACGAGGGAAACGTCACCTTAAAAAG
>CAYQRT010000016.1:0-20763 GCA_964419695.1 uncultured Spirochaetaceae bacterium
CGTTCGTCTCCTGGGATGATTCCGCCCGCGGATTCGAACTCTACCTCAAAAAATCGTTGGTCACCGATCAGACATCGGTAAGCGTCAAGGATCTCAGCCACTCCTTTTCCGGGAAACCGTACGCGTTGGATCTGGACTCGATCAAGCTTCCGCTGGCGCCCGGACGACTACAGATTCTCATGCCCCGCACCATCCGGGAAGCGGTTTCCACCCAATACAGCGGACAGTTGATTCTGGTGGGACGGGGAACGGTCGTCATACCCGGCGGTCTGGCCGGAAACAAAGGGGCTGAATTCTTCGAAAAAGCGGGAGCATTTCTTCTGGCCGAGGTCACGTATCCGCTGTCTAAAATAGAAATGGAATATTCATTCCCGCCCGATATGGAACAGTGGGCGGGGAAAGACGTTTCCTTCTCTCTCAGTCACGCCCAGGTCATGGGCGGCGTCCCCCTGGGAGCGGCGCTTTTGAAATTCCGTGACGCCGGCGGCTCGTTTTCCGGAGACATGAGCGTGGTCCTGCACATGTACGCGCGCGTGGCCTTCCCCCGCCGGATCATCAGAACCGGACAGCGCTTCGACGAACAGGATGTCGATGACCGGGAGGTGGACCTGGCTGCCTTCCCGTACGAACTTTTATCCGGCGACAGGATGACGGGCGCCTATACCGCTTCCCAGGCCCTGTACCCGGATCGACCCATCCCCCTGAAAAGAGTGGCGCGCGCGCTGTTTGTCCGCGCGGGCGACAAGGTCACCCTGACGCTGGTGCGGAAAAACATCACCATCGGCCTGAGGGGCCGGGCCTTGGGATCGGGCGGTCTGGACGACCGGGTGGCCGTTTCCGCCGCAGGATCCCGCCGGCGTTTCCAGGGACTGGTCACCGGCGACAAGGAGGTCCTCATTGAACTTCAGTAAACGGGCACTGGCGGCGGTTCTCTTTTTAGCGGCGGCGTTGACAGCAGCGCAAGCCGCACCAGAGGTCCGGCTGAAGGATATCGCTTCCGTGGGCGGGGTGCGTGAGAACCAACTGCTGGGCGTTGGTTTGGTCACGGGATTGGCCGGCCGGGGAGATTCCGCCAACAACCAGCTTTTAAAAAACGCCGTGGCCAACCTGGTGGGGCATTTCGGATTCGATATCAGCGCCAAGGAAGTACGCAGCCGCAATTGCGCGGTGGTAACGGTGAGCGCGAACGTGCCCGCCTTTCTCCGTACCGGGGAGCGGGTGTCGGTGACCGTTTCCAGCCTGGGAGACGCACGCAGCCTGGAGGGCGGTATCCTGCTGCAAACCCCGCTGCGTGCCGCCCGGGGCGAGGTCTATGCCGTGGCCCAGGGAGCGATCACGGTATCCAATGAACGAACGGCCGTAAAGACGGTGGGTACGGTGACCGCGGGCGCCATCGCCGAACGAGACATTGTATCCGATTTTATTTTCAACAACGTGGTCCGCATCATCCTTCGTCATCCTGATTTTGAAACGGCCGAAGCCGTGCGGGCGGCCGTGGCCGCCAAACAGCCCGACCTGGGAGTTACGGTGCGCGATGCGGCGCTCATTGAGGTGACGGTTCCTGAAAACCGGCGCAATGAAACGGCCCGGTTCATGGCGGAGCTGGAAGGCGTCTCCGTCAAGCCGGGACCTTCTTCCAAGGTGATTATCGACGCGCAAAGCGGGGTCATCATCATGGGCGAACAGGTCAAAATAGGAAAGGTGGCCGTCTCCTACAAAGCGACCAATGTGGCGGTGGGCAGCTACTACTATCAACAATCAAGCGGCCAGAAAGAGCAGTTTGTGCTGGAGGAAACGGTGACCGTGGAGGATTTCGTCAAAGCCGTCCGGGACGCCGGATTGGACACGGCCACCATTATCGCGATACTCAAAGCCGTTGAACAGGCGGGAGCGCTATACGGCACGCTCGTCATCAACTAGGGAGGGAAATGATGATATCCATGAGCACTCCGCAATTATCGACGCAGCTTCACGGCTACGACAAACAGCTGGAAGCGGTCCGCCGGGCCAACCGGGAGATGGAAAGTGCCACCCCAGGCCGGGAAGCCAAGGACCAGAAACTTTACAAGGCCTGTGTGGAGTTTGAGTCGCTTTTTGTCAAGCAAATGCTCAATGCCATGCGGAAAACCGTCACCAAGGGCGATCTTCTGCACGGAGGCTACGCGGAGGATATATTCGAGGATCTGCTTTATGACGAATATTCCATGCTTATGGCCAAAACCCAGGGGTTTGGGGTGGCCAACATGGTGTACCGTCAACTGACTCCCGGGGAATCGGGCATTATTTCTCACTGAATATCAACCATATTGCTTTTTCTCCTCAAACATAATCGCAATCTTCGGTGCACTATCTACAACTGAATCCCACAAATGAATCTATAAAGAAGTATATTCAGTGACAAAATGAAGCATTTTATGTGTTTTATTTATTAATTGTATACTGAATAAAGAAATAAAAAATACCAGAGATCAATATTGTTTAAAGTGTATAAACTGTATGATAAATAATACGAAAAAGAAGTCTATTCGTGCTGTATGTGAATATAGGATATAATTCAATATACAGTATAGATATAAAGATTTGATAAAATAATACGTATATGGCATGTTTCTTGCTTATATAGGAGCAGGAGTTTTGTATGGAGATGAAGAAGCGGAAAGAAACCGTAAGGACTAATACAGGGGATTGCTTGAAGGCCTATTTCGAGCAAATTAAGAAAAACCCTCTCTTGAGTTTTGAGGAAGAGATCGAACTTTCCAAACTTATTCAGGACGGGGATCAGGATGCACTCAACCATTTGATTGAATGCAATCTGCGGTTAGTGGTCAAGATCGCCATGGAATATTCGATTCCCGAAATCGCGGTACTGGACCTGATCCAGGAAGGCAACCTGGGATTGATCAAGGCGGCCACCAAGTATGATTACCGCAAAAACGTGCGCTTCAGCACCTATGCTTCCTGGTGGATCAAACAGGCCATCATGCGCGCCATTTCCAACAAACGACGGACCATTCGCCTGCCGCATCGCAAGGAAGAGCGGTTGCGCAAAATCAACCGTGTCTATAACAGCCTCTACCAGACGCTCATGCGCAAACCCTCCCTGACCGAAATCGCCGATGAAGCGGAAATGCCGGTGGACGAAGTCGACACGCTTCTGAACGCCGTCAATCCCACCATCTCCTTCGACAAGGAGTCGCGGGACGACGCGCTTTCCCTGCACGAGATCTATGAGGACAACAGCTACACGCCAGATCGTGAATTCCTGAAGAAATGCCTGCGGGATGAAACCATGCATTTTCTGGAGCGTTTGATGGACAAGGAGCGGAAGATTCTCATGTACCGTTTCTCCTTTCTGTCCGGTAAAAGGTACACGCTCAAGAACATCGGTGAGAAACTGGGCATGTCGCCGGAGACGGTCAGGCAGATCGAGCTCAAGGCGCTGCGCAAACTCAAGAAAGTGGCGCATGAACTCAAGGAATATAGTTATAACTAAGGCTTTGTGACTGCCGGTCCGCGCGGTACAAGCGGGCCGGGAGCATCTTGCAACTCCTCCTTTGAAAGAGAGCGTGGCCCCGCTCTCTTTCTTTTTTTAGTCTTGGTGCACGGTAAAGACGGAAGACCTTCAGCCGATACATAGAACAGGCTGTTGAAAAAGTGGAATCTTTTCAACAGCCTGCTCTGGAACAGCGAAAAAATTTGTTTATAAGTAAATTCTTGATGCATCTTGAGTGCTCTAATCCGGGATTCCGTGAGGTGCCGGGATCGGTTGCACTGCGACGCTTCTATGGGTACATTATGCTCAACATCACATGATTATCAGCTTTTTCAATTGTAATGGTTTTATAGCTCCGTACATCACTATAAGATAAGACCTGCCGTCAGTGATGGAAAGAGATGACCATTGGCTTTGGAGTAGACAGTCGATGAAACGATCGCGAAAAAAAGTCCATCCTCCCACCCGCCGGCTGACCCTGGTTTTTCTCTTTCTCTCCGCCAGCGCGGTGCTTTTGTATCTGGCCCTCACTCTGTGGCCGAACGATGACTCGGCCCGCGCCGTGCCGGACGGCTACGACACGGTCGCCGCCACGGGCCCGGCGCACCCCACGGCCTCCCCGCCGCCGGTACGGGTTTTGGCGGCGACGGACGACCGGGAAGCGGATTCGAACAGATCTGTCACGCAGCTCCCCCCCGGGGGCGTCATGGCCGTGGTTATCGACGACGCCGGCAATGACCTGGCCCATCTGGACCGCCTGTGTAAATTCCACGGGGCGTTGACCGTGGCGGTTCTGCCCCGGCTGCCCTTTTCCGCCGAAGCCGCCCGACGCGTGCACGCGGCCGGTAAAGAGGTGATGCTCCACCTTCCCTTGGAACCCCTCGGTAACGAAAACCCGGGCCCGGGAGTACTCTTGGTTTCCTTCAACCGGGAACTGATCAGGGAAACGCTTAGGGATGATTTGGCCACGGTACCCTTCGCCCAAGGGGTGAACAACCATATGGGCTCGCGCGCCACCCAGGACCCCGCATTAATGGACGCTCTTTTTGAGTACCTGCGGGATGCGAATTTGTACTTTGTCGATTCCAGGACCACCGCCGCCACCCTGGGACGTGAATACGCGGTGAGTTACGGCGTACGCATGACGGAACGGAATATATTTTTGGACAATAACCCGGAACGGGGCGCGGTGAAGAGGAGTTTGAGTGAGGGAGTGGCCGAGGCCCGCTTGAAGGGATCGATTCTCCTCATCGGCCATGTCCAGAATCCCGTGGTGATAGACGTGCTGGAGGAGGCGTATGACGACCTGACCGCGACCGGCATTGAATTCGTCACCGTTTCCGAATACCTGCGCCGGCGGGAGCGGCACCCATGATTATACTGGGCCTGGAGACTTCCTGCGACGAATGCGCCGCCGCGATCGTGGAGAACGGACGGCGTGTGTTGTCCAATATCGTGGCCAGCCAGATTGAGGAGCACCGGCCGTTTTACGGGGTAGTGCCGGAAATCGCCTCGCGCAAGCACCTGGAATGGATCGTGCCCGTGGTCAGGGAGAGCCTGGAGGCGGCCGGTATCATCCTGGCCGACCTAGACGCCGTGGCCGCAACATACAGGCCCGGCTTGATCGGAGCCCTTTTGGTGGGGCTTACCTTCGCCAAGGGGCTGGCCCGCGGACTTGACCGCCCGTTCATCGGCATCGATCATGTGGAGGCCCATCTCTACGCCCCCCACCTCGAACATGAGATCGGCTATCCCTTCATCGGCGTGCTGGTGTCGGGCGGGCATACCATGATCTCCAAGGTGACGGGCGACGACGAGATCACCGTGCTCGGCACGACCATCGACGACGCCTGCGGCGAGTCGTTCGATAAAGTGGCCAAGTATTATGACTTCGGCTACCCCGGCGGGGTGGCCATCGACCGGTTGGCGAAAAAAGGCGACCCGCGATCAGGCCGGCTTCCCAAACCCTCCCTGCACAAGGGTGATCACACCTATGACGTCTCCTATTCGGGTTTGAAAAACGCGGCCATCAATCAATTGGACCAGTTCTGGAATACGGCATATGAAAAAACCCCGGAGAACATCGCCGCCGCTTTTCAGCGTGCGGCCATCGATATCCTGCTCGACAAGCTGATCCTGGCCGTCCGGCAGGAGCGCATCACGCGTGTGGTTCTGGGCGGCGGTGTAGCGGCCAACAGCTATCTGCGCCAAAGGTTGGCCGATCAAAAAGACATTGAAGCGATATTTCCCAGCTTGAAATATTGCACGGATAACGCGGCCATGGTGGCGGGCCTTGCGTTCCGGAAATTATCAACCTACGGACCTTCCCCCCCGGATCTCAAGGCCAGTGCCCGGGTGAAAGCCTTCCGCAGAGTCTGATACATACGGCCGGAGGCCGGGCGGCGCGCCGGTGCCATGGCGGGCAGCCCTGATATTGATCCTGTGGGGCAATATCTATATACTGTGAGATAGAACACAATGCTGGCGTGTCGATCCGCGGATAAACGCGGGAGCGGAGTAGATGCGGTTGGCTTGTTGGTGAGTGATTGACGGGAAGCCGTCGCGAACGAGCCGGTTGGCGAAAGGAGCCGTGGTGGCCGCCAAGGGAATACAACCAATTCCGATTCTCATTCTATACGCGCCGGAAAAGCCGGACATGAAGAAGCATGCCGAATCGCTCCGCAAGGCCTTCGACCGCCGGGTTTTCCGGGTGTTCGCACGCAGCGCCGCCGTCTCCCACTTGCCGGATATCGCCGCGGTCCGGGCGGTCATTCTCGGCTGCCGGGAGGAGAACGACGCGCCGGTGCACGCCGATTTCACGGATTTCGTGCGGGCCTTCGCGGGCGTGAACCTGGCCGGGCGCTGCGCCGCCTTCTTCGGCGAAAAGGGCAGCCAAACAGCCGACCGGTTCGCCGCCTCCCTGGAAGACAGCGACATCAGCCTGTTCGGTGAACCGCTGGTACTGCGGGAAAACGGATTCGACGCCCCAAAACTCAAACGCTGGGCCGGTCAATACAGCGCTTTTATAAGGAAAAAGCTCCATGACTAAGCAGATGAATCTCGACGATGCCATCAGGAAAATACAGGATTTTCCCAAACCGGGCATACTTTTTTACGATATCACCAGCGTGCTCACCGACCCTGCGGCCTTTGCCTACTGCCTGGACCGGATGGAAGAAATATACGGCTCCGTGCCTTGCGACGCCGTGGCCGCCATCGAAGCGCGGGGCTTTATCTTCGCCGCTCCCTACGCGCTGCGGAAGAAAATCCCTCTCATTTTGATCCGCAAGAAGGGGAAATTGCCGGGAGAAACCTACCGGGAGGAATTCACCCTGGAGTACGGCACGGACATCATTGAGGCGCACAAGGCCGACATCCAGGCCGGATCGCGCGTCCTTGTGGTGGACGACCTGATCGCCACCGGCGGCACCTTGAAGGCGGCGGCCGCCCTCATAGCGCGGGGAGGCGCCACGGTGGCCGGCATCTTCGCGGTCATCGGCCTGCCCTTCCTGCACTATGAAAAGGTCCTGGCCGGTATGAAGGTGGAAACGCTCATTAATTACGATGCTGAATAGGACGGGGGCTTGCGCCCTTGACGTCTTCTTCGGATACATGCTATTCTCTGGAGCTTAAATTTGAACAATTTTACACGAGGTTAACCGTCATGTATGCACTAGTGGAAATTCTCGGTAAGCAGTATAAGGCCGAGAAAGGGAAGACGCTCACGATTGACAGAATGGAAAAAAACCAGGGCGACAAGGTGGAATTCGATTCGGTCCTGTTGTTGAACAAGGACGGCGATGTCAATATCGGCGCTCCCTATCTCAAGGGGGCGAGCGTTAAGGCCACGGTGGCCGGCCAGGTCAGGGGCGACAAGGTCGTCATCTACAAGTACAAAAAGCGCAAGAATTACCGGCGTACACGGGGATTTCGCGGCCAGTATACCACCATCACGGTCGACGACATCACCGGCGTCTAAAGTGTGGTAAGGGTCGTCCTCGGATTATACCCGTCAGGCTGTCTGCGGACACTCTCCGCGGAAGGACACGCCGGTCGGGGAACGCCGGGCGCGGATCCGGTCTGCGCCGCTGTGGCGGTGCTGGTGCGGACCACGCTCCACGTGCTGGAGCGGGAGCCGGACGTGGCTCTGGAAGGGGACCTGCCCGCGGAAGGCCGGGCGTATCTGACCGTGACCTCCTACAGGGAGGAGATGGCGGAACGGTTCCTGGGCATCACTCATTTTCTATTGGCCGGTCTGGCCGATCTGGCGGCGGAACACCCTGACCATGTATCGATAACGGTGGAAACGGAACCATACGGAGGAGAATAAATGGCACATAAAAAAGGCGGCGGCAGCGCCAAAAATAACCGCGATTCCAATTCCCAGCGTCTGGGCATCAAACGGTTCGGCGGTGAAACCGTCCGGGCCGGCAGCATCATCGTGCGCCAGCGCGGCACCCAGTTTCATCCCGGCGAGAACGTCGGGATCGGCAAGGACGACACCCTGTTCGCCAAAATCGACGGCGTGGTGGTGTTTACCGAAAAACGCGGGAGGAAACTGGTCCTGATCAATCCCGCCTCATGATTCCGGTCCGGCACCGGTGAGCGGATTTGTTGATGAGGTGACGATCGAGGTCTCTTCCGGCGACGGCGGGGACGGCGCCGTTTCCTTTCGCCGGGAGAAATACATTCCCAAAGGCGGTCCGGACGGCGGCGACGGCGGGAAGGGCGGCAACGTCATCTTCCAGGTCAAGGAAAACGTCAAAACACTCTCTCATCTCAGGTTGAAGCGGGTCTATAAGGCGGAACACGGCCGGCCCGGCCGCGGCAAGCGGATGAGCGGCCGCGACGGGGAGGACGTGATCATCCCCCTGCCTCCGGGCACCATCATCCGCGACGCGGAAAGCCGGGAAACCATTAAGGATTTTTCCAGCGTCATCCAGTGGATCTACCTGGAGGGCGGCAAGGGCGGCAAGGGTAACTGGCACTTCCGCAGCTCCACGCGCCGGACACCCCGTATCGCCACGCCCGGCCAGGAGGGACGGCACCGGATCCTGGTGTGCGAGCTCAAGTTGATCGCGGACATCGGCCTGGTCGGCCTGCCCAACGCCGGCAAGTCCACGTTGCTCTCCGTGCTGAGCAAGGCCCGCCCCAAGATCGCCGCCTATCCCTTTACCACGCTTATCCCCAACCTGGGGGTTCTCGACCATAAAGGCAGCCAGATCATCGTGGCCGACATTCCGGGAATCATCGAACACGCCTCGCAGGGGGCGGGTCTGGGGACGGCCTTTCTCAAACACATCGCCCGCACCAACCTGCTGGCTTTTCTCATCGACGCGTCCGGTCACGAGGCGGTGCGGGATTTCGCCATTCTGGCCCGGGAACTGGAAACCTTCTCGCCCGAGGTGGCGCACCGCCGGAAGTTGGTGGTGGTGACCAAGGCCGACGCGGGCCCGGCCGAGGAACGCAAAAGGGATTTGGAGATCGCCCATCCCGGTATAACGGTCATGACCATCTCCAGCATGACGGGCCAAGGCATCGAGGCGCTGAAGGACGAGTTTATCCGCCTGGCGGGGAGAAGACAGTGAAACTGGCCATCCTGGGCGGCACCTTCAATCCGCCCCATATCGGACACTTGTTTCTGGCCGAGGAAGTGTACCGCGCTCTGGCGCTTGATCGCGTCATCTTTGTGCCCGCCCATCTGCCCGCGCATAAAGAGGTGGCTGGCCGGGTGCCCGCCGCGGACCGGCTGGCCATGTGCCGGGCCGCGGTGGAGGGTTGTGAATACTTTGGCGTGGATGATTGTGAAATCCGTCGCGGCGGCATTTCCTACATGGTCGACACGGTGCGGGAGGTGGCGGAGCGGTACGCCGTGGAAGAAAAGCCGGTACTCATTCTGGGAGACGACCTCTGTTCCGGTTTTGCCGGCTGGAAAGGCGCCCGCTTTCTCGCGGAAACAGCTGACATTCTTATCATTCACCGGCTGCAACACGAGCCTGTGCGGTTTCCCTTTCCCCATGAGTATTTCGACAACAGAATCATGGAATTGTCTTCATCGGAGATTCGGGAACGGGTGCGCGCGGGGCGGCCCGTGCGGTTTCTTGTCCCGGACGGGGTGTATGCGTATATTGAAGCCAAAAGGCTCTACCGCGATTAAACGGTCCTACCGGGAGATTCTATCCCATCTGGAAGCCGTCTGCAGCCCGGAACGCGTCCGCCACAGCCGAAACGTGGCTGAATTGGCGGCCGCGCTCTGCACGCGGTGTGGATTGCCCCCGGCGCTCGGGAGGCTGGCCGGTATCAGCCATGATCTATCCCGGGAGTACAGCGACGAGAGGGTCGGCAGCCTGGTCAGACGATACCGGGTGCGCGCGGGGAAATGGGAACGTGAGCACCCGGTAGTTCTTCACGGAAAACTGGGGGCCGTGCTGCTCAAGCGACGTTTTGGAGTGCGGGACCGGCGGGTGCTGGCCGCGGTGCGCGATCACGTGCTGGGACGGCCGCGGATGAGCCGGCTGGCGAAGATCCTGTACGTCTCCGATTTCCTGGAACCGGGACGGGGGTTCCTGGAGGATGCGGAACGGCGGCGCCTGGCGGCCCTGCCGCTGGACCGGGCGATCCTCCGTGTCACCGAGGCCATTTTCGCGTATCTGGACGCGGGCGGCAAGGCGATTGCCCCGGTGACGAAAAAAATGTACGATCGACTGGCCGCCCGCGCGGCGGCGGGTGATCCGCCTCACCAAACAAACGGCGCCGGGAAGGAGTAACACAGACGTGAAGGAACGGTCACCCAAAAATATCGTCTTTCTGGTTCTCATTGTTCTGGTGGTGGCGGGCGCGGTCGTGGGGGCCGTGCTTGTCCTGCGGACGGATTCAGTGGAGGAGCGGGTGGAAAAAAACCAGTTGGTGAGTTTCCTCTTCACCGTCCACGACGGCGACGCGGTCAAGGTCATCGAGGTGTTCCTTTACAATCCCGCGACCAAAAAGGGGACAATGCTCTTCCTGCCCGGCAACACCTGGCTCATGCTTGAATCACTAAACCGCTACGATAAACTGGAAGCGCTCTATCATGTCGGCAAGCCGCAGGCGCTGATTGCCAAAATCGAACGGATGATCGACGTCAAGATACCGTATTATCTGGACCTCTCCCGGCAGGATTTCGTCTCCCTCGTCGATCTTTTGGAAGGCATTGAGGTGCTCATCCCTTCGCCCGTCACCATGACGGTGGACGGACGGATGTTCCTCTTCGAATCGGGAAGCGTGGTGCTGGACGGCGACAAGGCGGCGGATTTCCTGGAGATGAACCTGGACGGCGATACCGACATGGAACGGGCCCAGCGCAGGCAGGACCTGCTTAAGTCGCTGCTGGCTCGGCTGAAAAAGTGCGAAATAAGCGGCTTGTTCGGTCTGCCGGGAGTCATGACCCGGCTGACCGGATATGTGCATGCCAATCTGGCCGCTCCCGAATTAAAAACCCTTATCAAGACATTGGCATCCATGCAGACTGAAGGGATTCTTTACCGGCGTGTGCACGGGACCAGCCGGACGCAGAACAAGGAAGAGATTTTTTTGCCCAATGACCAGGGAGATCAACTGCGCAAGACCATGGCGCAGGCGGTGGAATTCCTCAAGAATGACGAGGGGATGCGGCCCGAGGACCTCATCGTCAATCTGGAAATACTCAACGGGACGGAAATTGCCTTCCGTGCCCGGGATTGCGGGCGGATCTATAAAAAGTACGGGTACGAGGTGCTGCGGGAGGACAATGCCCCGGAAAAACCGGTGGCCAAAACCGTGGTGATCGACTACAAGGGCAATGAAAAAATGGCGCGGGAGATCGCGGCCGTCATCCGGTGCACGAAGATTGAAGTACGGCCTGACGAGCAGGCGGAGGCCGATGTCACCATAATTCTGGGGATGGATTTTGATGGGCAGTATTGTCAATAACGAACCATTACCGGCGCTGCTGACGGAGATAGCTTCGCTTCTGGACGACCATAAGGGGGAAGAAACCCTCATCATGGACGTGAGGGGCGACTGCGGATTTACTGATTTTTTCGTGCTCACCACCGTGGGCAGCTCCCGGCACCTGGCCAGCCTGGTCGCTCATACGCGTGAATTCCTGCGCGAGCGCGGCGTGCCTGTTCTCAACCGGGTACAGCCGCACGATCTTTCCGGCTGGGCGCTGCTTGACTGCGGCGGATTTATTGTGCATGTGATGGAACGGGCGGAGCGTACGTTTTATGAATTGGAAAAACTGTGGTTCCGATCCCGGACGTTCGCTTATTCTTCGAAGTCGTCGTAGTCCAGGTCTTCGTCGTCCTCAAATTCCTCATCCTCGAGGAATTCCTCATCTTCGTCGAAGTCGTCGAGGTCTTCTTCTTCCTCCTCTTCTTCCTCTTCCTCGTCTTCTTCTTCCTCCTCTTCTTCCTCTTCCTCTACGTTGTCGTAATCTTCATCGAAGTCTTCATCGTCCTCTTCCAGGTCTTCGTACTCGTCCTCGAAGTCGTCCTCGTACTCGTTGAAGTCGTCGCCTACCTCTTCGGCGTCCTCATCCTCGTCGAAATCGTCGGCATCCGTTTCATCGTCATCAATACTCATCCCGAACACGGCACGGGTCGTCCACTCTTCCGTGAGATTGTGATGGCGCAAAAACATGATCGTTCCCTTCCCCCTTGGCGGTTAAAAAATTTCTTTTCTCGCCCTAAACTCTAGGCAGTTCTTCCAAATATTGTCAACTGTTTTTTTCATACTTTTTTGTTTCCTTGATGCCCACGTGCAATACCAGGCTTCCGAACCCCCCATTGACGCGTGAGGAGAATTTTTCGTTGGCGGCGCAGAGGTCGGGCGCTACACGGTCTCCCGTAAAGACGGTGGGCGGGGTCATGTTGCAGTCCACGGAGTTATGGGACAAGTGCATAAGCGCCCGGCCGGTGATCTGATTGGCCAGCTCACCGATGGTGGCCTTGTGCAGGTCGCCGAAATTCCTGTCCTGAGGGGTGATATCGCTGGCCTGGAACAGGGCGTTGACGATGGCGTGGGCGCTTTGCAGCGAGCAGCCGAAGACGATATTGCCGCGCAGGTCCCCACTCAAGCCCATGGTGGACACGACCTGGAGGATTTCGCCGGGATCGACCGCCGAACTGATCCCCTGCACCGGGATGTGGTTTTCACGGAATATGTCCAGCACCGCGGATTCGAATGAAGCGAAAATAGCGGAGTCCACGAAAAAACCTCTTCCCGGCGGACGCGACACCGCGCCCGGTTGCGCCTCCATACCCATATCAATTTACCTCAAATATAGATGAAGGTTGCGGGAAAAGTCAATTCATTACGATAAATGAAGGTTGCGGGAACAGTCAAATCACGGCGGCGCGGAGCCGGTCAGAGCGCTTGTCGGGGCGTGGAGATTTCTTTATCATAGGGTATGGACAAGGATACGGAAACCTTGAT
This sequence comes from uncultured Spirochaetaceae bacterium, assembly GCA_964419695.1. Taxonomy (GTDB): domain Bacteria; phylum Spirochaetota; class Spirochaetia; order SZUA-6; family RPPD01; genus JAFGSW01. The sequence goes on from CAYQRT010000016.1 coordinate 12,947, forward strand.
CGGCCTGGCCCTAAGGGAAGATTTTGGCGCCCCCGGCGACGTGACCTCCCAAGCCATTTTTTCGGACGAACGCGTGCGCGGCACGCTCCTTTCCAAGGACACGGGCGTCCTGGCGGGAGCGGAGGTGTTTACCCGGGTTTTTCAGGTCGTGGGACCGGATACCCGCGTGACGTTCCGGTTCCCGGACGGAGCAGACCTGGCGCCGGGTGTCGAGGTGGCCGTGGTGGAAGGCGGGGCGCGTCCGGTCCTGTCGGCCGAGCGGACGGCTCTTAATTTTCTAAGCTTTCTCTCCGGCATTGCTTCCACCGCCAGACGGTATTCGGACGAGGCAGCCCGGCGCGGCCGGACCGTGGTGCTGGATACGCGTAAAACGCTTCCCGGATATCGAGCCCTCTCCAAGTACGCGGTGCGCCTCGGCGGGGGGCGGAATCACCGCCTGGGCCTGTACGACATGGTCATGATCAAGGACAACCACGTGGCCGCCGCCGGTTCCCTGCCCGCCGCCGTGGAACGGGTCCGCCGCCGCTGGGGCGAACGCTTCAAGATTGAAACCGAATGCCGCACCCTGGAAGAGGTGCGGCAGGCTCTGGACCTGGCGGTGGACGTCATCATGCTGGACAACATGGACGACACACGTCTTTCCGCAGCGATCACCCTGGCCGGGGGCCGCGTTCCCCTGGAGATCTCAGGCCGCGTTCGGCTGCCCGATATAAAGCGCCTGGCCGCGCTCGGCGCGGATTACATCTCCGTGGGGGCTTTGACCCATTCCGTAACCGCCTTCGATTTTTCACTGGAAATCAAGGAAGCGCCGGAGGCGTCCCCGTGAAAGAAACATCCCGGCGGCGGCCGGCGAAACCGGTGACGTGCTTTTTTCTTTCTTCTATGTCATGGTAATAATGGAAAAGAAACACATGGAGCATAAGCATCATGGATCCCATCGCGGAAATCAAACAACTTAAAAGGGAATATGGGCAGCGACTGACCATACTCGCCCATTACTATCAACGGGACGAGGTCTACCAGTTGGCGGACGTGACGGGCGATTCCTACAAACTGGCTTTGGAGGCTTCGCGGGCCCGGGCGGAGTATATTATTTTCTGCGGGGTCACCTTCATGGCGGAAAGCGCCCGTATTCTGGCCCGGCCCGACCAGCGCGTACTGCTGCCCGACCATGAGGCGGGCTGTCCCCTGGCCGACATGGTGACGGTCAAGGAGTGTGTCCGGGCGGTGGAGGAGATTCGCGCATTATCATCCCGGCCGGTGACTCCCGTGTTGTACATCAACTCCAGCGCGGCGGTGAAAGCCGCGGTGGGGGACGCGGCAGGCGTTACCTGCACTTCGTCCAACGCCGAGTTGATCGTCCGCTCACTGCTGGAGGAGGACCGGACGGTCTTCTTCCTGCCGGACGGGAATCTGGGGATCAACACCGCCCGGCGGTTGGGATTGGGGGAGGGCGAGATCGCCGTTTTCAAGCACGGCCGCCTGAGCGGGAACGCCGCGTCCTCCGCCCGGTTATTCATCTGGGACGGATTCTGCAATGTACATGTCAGGTTTTCCGTCACCGACATCGTCAAGGCCAAAAGCCGCCACCCGTACGCCCTCATCGTCGTTCACCCCGAATGCCCGGAACATGTGGTGGCCCGGGCCGATTTCGCGGGATCCACCTCCGGCATAATGGCCAAAGTGGCCTGCGCCCGGGCCGGTGACGTGATTTATGTGGGTACGGAACTCAACCTGGTCCGGCGGCTGGCCGCCTCCCGGTCCGATATTCAGGTGTTCCCCCTGCGTGAATCAGGCTGTGTGAACATGAATAAAATCACCGCCGCCAAGGTTTTGGACGCCCTCCGGTCTCTGAAGGAGAGCGCCTCTCCGTTCGAAGTGACCGTCAACCAAGCGGAGGCCGCCCAAGCCCGGCGCGCCCTCTCCGGCATGATCGACCGGGTGGAGCGGGAAAGGAAAGAATCATGACTTCCGCCGCGGGTCCGCGACATGAGTTCGACGTCCTGGTGATAGGCAGCGGTATCGGCGGCTTGGCCGCCGCCCAGGCCGCCGCGGCCCGGGGAGAAAGGGTGGCCGTGATCACCAAGGAAGCCTCCGCCGACGAATGCAACACCCGCCGCGCCCAGGGAGGCATCGTGTACCGCGGCGAAGGCGGGGCGACTTTGCTGGAAAAAGATATCACGGCCGCCGGCTGCGAGATCAACTTTATCGAGGCCGTCCGGGTGGTGTGCGTGGAGGGGCCGAGCGCCGTGGATGAAATTTTACTGTCAGCCGGGCGGGTGCCGTTCGACCGGGATGCCGCCGGCGACCTGGATTTCACCCAGGAAGCCGCGCATTCGGTGCGGCGGATCATCCATGTCAAGGATCACACGGGCGCGGGCATAGAGCGGGCCCTGCTGGAAGCGGCCGAACGGGTCGAAAGCATTGCGTTTTTTACGGGACATTGCGCGGTGGATCTGATCACCAACAGCCACCACTCGCGCGATCCGCAGGAACGCTACCGGCGCACCCGGGTGGTGGGCGCCTATGTACTGGATGAGCGTACCGGCGCGGTGGGCATTTTTTTCGCGAGGCGGGTGATACTGGCCACGGGCGGGGTGGGGGACCTCTTCCTGCATACCTCAAACACGCCCGGCGCGGGCGGGGACGGCATCGCCATGGCCTACCGCAGCGGCGCCGAAATTATCAACGCCGAATACGTGCAGTTTCATCCCACCATCCTCTACCATCGGGACGTCAAGCGTTTCCTGCTGAGTGAATCCCTGCGCGGCGAGGGCGCGCGGCTGATGAACAAGTGGGGCGAATATTTCCTGGAGCGGTACAATCCTGAGATGAAGGATCTGGCCCCCCGCGACGAGGTCTCCCGCGCCATTTTCAATGAGATGGAGCGCACCGATTCCGGGTACGTCTTCCTGGACACGCGCCTGATTCAGGGGATGGACGTCCATGAACGCTTCCCGAGCATCGACGCCCAGTGCCGGGAGGTGGGCATCGATATGACCCGGGAACCGATTCCCGTGGTGCCGGCCGCGCACTATTTCTGCGGCGGCATCAAGGTGGATCTGAACGGCCGCACCAATATCCGCGGCCTGTACGCCGTGGGCGAGGCGGCTTGCACCGGCGTGCACGGTGCCAACCGGCTGGCGTCGGTCTCTCTTCTGGAGGGCTTGGTGTGGGGTACGCGCGCGGGTGCGGACCGTGTCGCTGATAGAGACGCGGTCCCCGCGGGGCTGTACGCCGATATTCCCGACTGGGTGTCGCCGCGTCCGGTGGAGGAGATCGATCCGGTCCTGGTCTATCAGGACCTGCACACCATACGCTCCACCATGTGGAACTACGCGGGGATCGTCCGCACGCGCAAGAGGCTATCCCGCGCCCTCTCCGACCTCGATTACCTCTCCCACCGCGTGGAAAAATTCTACCGCCAGGCGCGGCTGACGCGGAAAATCATCGAGCTCCGTAACGGCGTGCTGGCCGCCCTGCTCATCGTCCGCGCCGCCCAGGCCAACCGTGTGTCACTCGGTTGCCATTTCATCGCCCCGGCCGGCCACGCATGAGCGGCCGGAAAGCGCTCGATTACAGCCTGGAAGCCCCGGCAAAAATCAATCTTCACCTGGAAATACTGGACAGAAGAGCGGACGGGTATCATGAGCTGCGGTCGCTTTTTCTCATGGTGGGCCTCTGTGACCGGCTGCAGGTGAGCATCGGGGGCGACACCGATCGCCTGACGGTGAGTGGAACGGGGGAGGTGGATCCTGCGGACAATACCGTCATCCGCGCCTTAGCGCTTTTCCGGCGAGAAACGGGTTTTGATCGCCCCGTGTCCGTCACATTGGAAAAGCGAATTCCAACGGGATCGGGCCTGGGCGGCGGATCAAGCGACGCCGCCGCGCTGCTGCGTCTGCTCAACCGGAACGCTCCCCGGACGCTTCTCCCCCGGGAATTGCACGAGCTGGGGGCGGAGATCGGCAGTGATGTGCCTTTCTTCCTGGGCGCCCCCTGTGCCGTGGTGGAGGGGCGGGGAGAAATCATTCATTCCTGTCCGGGACCCTCCCGGGGGGTGACCATCCTCCTGGCCGTTCCCGATTGGAGCGTTTCCACGGCCGCGGCCTACCGCTGGCTGGATGAACAGCCGGCCGCCCCGGACCCGCGGGGCCCGTCCGCGGCCAGCCTGGCGCGGGCGGTGAACCAGCTGTCTCCGCGGCAATGGAATTTCTTCAATTCTTTCCTGGAGGTGGTTGCCGCCCGGCACCCGCGGTACCGTCAATTGATCGACCATATGGACGGGGGCGGAGCGCTCTGGCACGGCTTGTCCGGCAGCGGCTCCGCCTATTTCGGGGTGTTTGAGAAGGTGGACGCGGCGGTAAAATGTCTGCACACCCTGCGGGGGAATTTTCGCTTCCAGGGAATCGTGTCGCCGCTGGAGACGGTCCCGGCGGTCGGGTAGTCGGTCGGGAGGGGTAGGGCTTCTTGCTCACCGCCCCCCCCTTGATAAAGAAGAAAAAATTGGATATTTTAACCCGGTAATTCGACATACCATACTGAATCACTCTTTACTCGCAAGCGTAACAGTGATATGGTAGTTCACCCAAGGTGAGCCCCTCGCCGGGATGAAAGTCAATTGGGACGTCGGCAAGTGGTAAGCCCCCGGTTTTTGGTACCGGTATTCGCAGGTTCGAATCCTGCCGTCCCAGATAGATAGATCATCGTACATTTATTGAGAAGACAAAGGAGTCAGTATGAATAAGCAGACATTGCAGGGCGCGGCCCGGACGCATGAAAAAAACCGCAAGGGAGAAAACTACCGCCTGCGCCGGGCGGGCATGATTCCCGCCATCATATACGGCATAAAAAAGCCGGTGGAAATCTCCGTGGATGAGAAGGAATTCAACCGGAAATTCAAGGTGATTTCCGAGAATATCATCATCACCATCACCGTGGGCAAGGACTCGTACGACGTACTGGTCAAGGATTACCAGGAAGACCTCATGGAAAACAAGATCAAACATCTTGACTTCTACGCCATCGACCCGGAACGCCTCCTGCGCACCCACGTGCCCGTGCATTTGACGGGTAATCCCAAGGGTGTCAAGGAAGGCGGTATCCTTGAGCACGTGCTTCACGAAATGGAAGTGGAATGCCTGCCCAAAGATCTCCCTGATTCCATAACGCTGGATACCAGTGAATTGGGCATCCATAATTCAATCCATGTGCGCGATATTCAGACCATTACAGGAGTGAAATTCCTCAATTCGCCCGATTATGTGGTCTGCCACGTGGTGGCCAAAGCCGCCGAGATCGAAGAGGCGCCCGCCGAGGAAGCGGTCGCCGTCGAGACGGCCGAGGGTGCCGAACAGGCCGCCGCTCCCGCGGCCAAGGCCGAAAAGACGGAGGAATAACCGCTGCCGCTGGTCGTCATCGGGCTGGGAAATCCCGGGGAAGAGTACGCTCAAACCCGGCACAATATCGGTTTTCAGGTGGTCGACGGACTGGCCGAACATTGCGGTCTGAAGCTGCGTAAACCGCAGTTCCTCTCCCGCTATGAGATGGCCAAGGGCTCGTTTCAGGGGCGTGGCGTGGCGCTGGTCAAACCGCTTACCTTCATGAACCGCAGCGGCGAGGTGATGCGGAGCGTGCTCCGGCAAACCCGCGCCGGCCGGGAGGATTTGTTAATCATCTGTGACAACCTCGACCTGGCTCCGGGTGTCCTTAAGATGAAGCTCACGGGGTCGTCGGGCGGACACCGGGGACTGGATTCCATTTTTTCCGTATTAAAAACCAGCGACATCGCCCGTTTGTCCATCGGCATCGGCCGGCCGCCGCGTCGCGGCGGCGTGGTGGACCACGTGCTCGGCGATCCCGCACGGGGAGAGGCGGACGTTCTGGAGCAGGCGGTGGCCGCGGCGGTCGCGGCGGTGCTCCGGCTGCTCAAGGAACCTCCGGAACGGGTCATGGGCGACGTCAACCGCCGCGTAAAACGGGATGCTCAGACGTAACGTCGAACGGTTTTTGCGTACACACCACATTGCTCCCGGAAGTTCCCTCTTGATCGGATTTTCCGGCGGGCCCGATTCCACGTGCCTGACCGCCATCATGGCTGACATTGCCTCACAATGGAAGTTTTCCCTGGCCTGTGGGTATCTGGACCACGGTTTGCGTCCGGAAGAGGAACGGCAACGGGAAAGAGAACACGTGAATTCTTTCTGCCGCGAACGGGGGATCAAGCTTCACACCCGCGTGCTGGAGCCGGGGACGCTGGAACATGAAGCGCGCGCGTGGGGATTGAGCCTGGAAGAAGCGGCCCGGCGATCACGGCGCGATTTTTTCCGCTCCTTGCGGGAAACCCATTCGTTTTCGTACCTGGTGCTGGGACACACCTTGGACGACCAATTGGAAACCGTCCTCTTTAGAATTTTCCAGGGATCGGGACCGGCCGGTCTGCGGGCCATGCGCGCCCGGACGGACTGGATTCTCCGGCCGTTCTTGTCCGTGCCGCGGCGGGAGATTATCGCCTATCTGGGGGAACACGCACTCGCCTCGATCACCGATTCGACCAACCGTTCCGGGAGATTTTTGCGCAACCGCGTGCGTCTCAAGCTTATTCCCGTGTTACGGGACATTTTCCCGGGAATGGGGCGGAGTCTGTCCGCGCTGCGCTTGAAAAGCGCCCTGATGGATGATTTTGTCCGGCGGGCCGCCCATGATACGATCCCGTGGGAACATACGGCTTCAGGTGTGAAAACCTCGGCCGCGGCTTTTCGCAAAGCCGCTCCGGCGGTGAGGCTCTACGCGCTGTACCGGGGAGCCGGCCTGATCAGGAGCGGCGCCTTTCAAGGGAAATCGTCCGTTCCTTTCCGTTTTTTAAAACCTTGTCTAGTGAAGGAACCGGTTCTGCCGCGTCGGATTGATCTTTCCGGCCATGGAATACATATCCGTCTGAATGAACGCCACCTTTTTTTGGAAAGGTCTATTGTCGTGAATCGGAAAAAAGGTTATTTTATCCCTATCAGTCCGGGGATTGCCGTCCCGTTACCCGACTGCCGGCTGGAATTAAGGCTGCCGGAGACGGTTTCGACGAGTTCGGAAAACCTGATTTGTGCGTTTGATGCGGAAAAAGTGGCGCTTCCCATAGTTGTCCGCTCCAGACGCCCGGGAGACGGGATTGATCTGGGGTTCGGAACCAAAAAGCTTAAAAAGCTTTTTAGCGAACTTAAGATCGATGAGGCGGAGAGGGATGCCGTCCCGGTGCTTGAGGATGCCGCGGGCGTTTTAGCCGTACTGGGCGTTCTCTCCGGGAAGAAAAATTTCGTGCGGTTCGGTGCGGCGGTTGCGACCCCTGATACCCGCCGCCTGTTGACCCTGCACCTGCTGCCGGCCGCCCCTGGGGCGGGCACACCGGACGGCAAGACCTAGAGAAAGCGTGGAGAACCGATTTGAACATGAACAATAAACCTTCCAACAACGACAACCAGGGACCGCAGATGCCGCGCGCCGCCGGCGGCAGCCGGATGACGCTGTTCATCATCATCGGCGTCGCCGTCTTTCTGCTGGTGTTGTTGATGGTTTCCGACAATGCCTTCAAACCGGAGGCCATGGATTACTCCGTCTTCAAGAAATGGATCACGAATCCGGACAGCCGGGTGGAACGTTTGGAACGGGTGGAAATTTTCCATTCAGGTGAGATAAATATTCTCTCCAAGTCCGGCGGCAAGGAAATCAGCTACTCCACCCTTAGGCCGCCGGTGGAAGATACCACCTGACTGCCGCTTCTGGAGGATATGAACATCCCCTACACCGGGCGGCAGAACTCCCCCCCC
>CAYQRT010000017.1:0-4244 GCA_964419695.1 uncultured Spirochaetaceae bacterium
CCATTGAATGCATTATTAATTCATCAGGAACACCCGTCAGGCTTTTATAGGGCGTCCGACGGACATTCATTGACTGCGTCAGCCGTCAACGATAAACGCACCAGGGGGATTATGGATCTTTCCCACCCACACGATATTCTCCTTGCCAGTAATGACGACGAGCAATGCGCCGCTTTCCGGGATATATTCTCCGGTGACGGGTCGTTCACCCTGCATGTGGCCGCCAGCCTGCCCGAGATCCTCCGCGTCCTGAGCGACACCGCCGTGCACTGCATCATACAAGGTCAAAAGATCGAGCGGTTGTCCGGACCCGAACTGCGCGTGGTCTTGCGGGAAATTGTACCTTATATTCCCGTGCTCCTGCATCAGCGCCGCAGAGGCCTCTTCAGATGCGGGGGCGGCCGCCGGTGGACCAGGCGGGATTTCTTCCTCGTACTCACCGGCACGCCGGACCCTGACCGGATCAAATCCGCCGTGCAGAAAGCCATCCGGGACGCCGCCCTCAGGCAGACACACAGGCCCCTGCGCGGCCATAGGTTCTATTCACCGTCCTATAACGAGGAACGGATGCTGGTCCTGCAGACCGCCCTGGACATCCTCAACAACGACGCCAAGGATCTGTTTATCCGCATCCTCTCCCTGCTGTCCGACATTCCGGAAAACGAGTACACGGGAATCCTCAACGATTATATCAATGAGCTTTATGACTGCACCTCCGAGGCTCTCGGCTACATGCGGTCGGAAAAACGCATCGAACCCTTGATCGACATCATCAACAATATCAAATTGGGAAGCACCAAAATCCCATTGCCGTCCGAAAGCCGGCTGGAACTCTCCTACGGCCCGCGTAAACTGCTCTTTGTAGAGGTCTCCCGGCTGGTCAAGAACGCGCTGGGCAACATCGTGGAAAACGCGCTTAAATTCTCCCCTGAGGACAGCAAGGTCGAGGTGCGGATCGAACAAACCGGAACCTGGGTGACGCTCACCATCTCCGATCACGGCGCCGGCATACCCCCGGACATCCGCCGGCGTCTTTTTTCCCGCCATCCGGCCCGGGAGACGTCGGAACAATTTCAAGAGACGGGCAAGGGCCTCTGGATCGCCTCCAACATCGTCAAGGACGAGGAGGGCGAGATCAGCCTCTCCGACAATCCCGGCGGCGGCACCGTGGCCGTGGTGCGGCTTCCCGCCTTCAGCCTGCAGCGGACGCACCATGATCTGTCCGAGCTCTCCGCCTGGTTCAAACTACCGCTGGAGGTGGTGGAGAAGAAGGCGCGTATCATGAAGACCATTCTCCGCATGGAATTGCCGCCGGACGTAAGGGATCTGGACTCACTGGCCTTTGCCAACCTCCTCGACCATTTCCGCGACGAGCGGCGCAAAAAGGAAAGGCAGAAGTACTTTTTCAAGCTGCAGGAGTTCACGCGCTACAATCCCGCGGGCACCCGGGTGCTTCTGGTGGACGATTCACTCTTCGTGCACTACACCATTGCCCCGCTCTTGACCGACCAGGGATTTCACGTCGTGGATTTCGCCTTTAACGGCGTGGAGGCCGGCAACCTGTACGAAATTTTCAAACCCGCCCTGGTGGTGATGGACATCACCATGCCCGTCAAATCGGGGATCGAAACCGCGGAGGAGATCTTCCGGAAGAACCCCCGGGCCAGGATCCTCTTCGTGTCCGCCCTGGGCGATCACCAACCCCTGCTCGACAACCTGGACCGCCGCTTCCACGGCCTGCGCTACGCCACGCTGAGCAAACCCATCCGCACCGCCCGCCTGCTGGAGGCGGTCAATTCACTCCTCTCCGATCAGGAGTCATAACGAAAAAAACGGAGCGGGAACGTCCGCTCCGCTCACGCCTGTGCCCGTCCGGCGACGGACCGGCTAAATCTGAAAATCAAGCGTCTGGTCGTCGCGGTTCTTGTACAGGTAGTGTCCCGGTTGGTAGTACACCCGGCTGCCCGGGGGGATGGAATTGACCAGCCAGACATTGCCGCCCACGATCGAACCCGCGCCGATGACCGTCTCCCCGCCCAGAATGGTGGCGCCGGCGTAGAGGGTCACGTCGTCTTCGATGGTGGGGTGGCGTTTTTTATTACCCTCGCTTTTTTTCACCGACAGGGCGCCCAGGGTCACGCCCTGGTACATCTTCACGTTCTTCCCGATCACGGTCGTTTCCCCGACCACCACGCCCGTGCCGTGATCGATGAAAAAATACTCCCCGATGACCGCGCCCGGGTGGATGTCGATGCCGGTCTTGGAATGGATATACTCGCTCATCATCCGGGGGATGAGGGGAATGCCCCTTTGCCAGAATTCATGCGCCACCCGGTAGACAAGAATAGCCGCAACGCAGGGATAGGAGAGGATGACCTCCTCGTGCGATTTGGCGGCCGGATCCCCGGCGTAGGCCGCTTCCACGTCCAGCCGGATCAGTCTCCGGATCTCGGCCACCCGGCCCAGGATGGCAATGGCCATCTCTTCGCCCGCTGCGGAACCGGCGGGTGAGGCCTGGCCCTCCATCCGGGCCTGGAAGGCGAAACTGCGGTCGATCTCCGCCGTAAGACTGCGGGTCAGCCCGGCGATTTTTTCGCCCACCACGTATGTCATGTTGAGCTCGTCGATTACCTCGTCGTCATGGTATCCCGGAAAGATGAGTGATTCGAATTCCCGGACAATGGCCGCGATGCTGCGCTGGGAGGGCAGGTTCGGCCCGGCCAGGTGGTTGATGCCGCCGATGGTCCGGTACGAGCCGACAAGCTCCTCCACGATCCGGTCAAGTTTGGATTTCATACCCTGGTCCGTCCTTCTTTTTTATACTCAACGGAAAATGGTTTTCAGCATATAACCACTATATTACTATAGTGATGATGGAACGACTACCGCAATTGGGATTTTCCGAACAGGGGAATACGCAGGGCGGCGGGAGCGCCTGAAATTATTCACCCGGGAAAAGACCGTGCTCCATAACCGTCACCTCGGTCCCCCCCCGCGTCCGCGCGGTCACGATGAGCTCCGGTGAACCGAACATGACGTCGATATGCAGGGCGCTGGTATTGAAACCGGCCTCCTCCCTTTCGGACGGGCTCATCTCCTTGACGCCGGTCAGGCACTCGGAATACCCGGAGCCCACGGCCAGGTGACTTTGCGCGTTTTCATCATACAGAAGATCGTGGAAAACCAGCCCCGAACGGGCCACGGCCGAGCTGGACGAAACCAGGGCGATTTCACCGGCTCGCCGGTGGGAGGGGTCTGCCTGCAGAATCCGGCGCAGTTCGCCCGCTTCCCGGCCGCCGTTCACGGTCACCAGTTCGCCTTTCTGAAATTCCAGAGAAAGGTCCTCAATATGGAGGTTCTTGTACGTCAGCGGACGGGTGGCCGTGAAGCGTCCCTCGAGCGAACGATAATCGGGAACGGTGAACACTTCCTCTGTGGGCAGGTTGGGGAGAAACTTCTCCCCTTCCGGCGTGACGGACCACCCTCCCTGCCAACGCGCCCGCGCGTCCAGGCGCAGATCGAGCCGGCACGTGGGGCTGCGCAGCGATATTTCGCGTATATCCATATCATCCAGGCGCCGTTTGCGTTTTTCCAGGATCTCAAGCTGGGCGCGCCAGGCCTGCGCGGGATCGGGCTCGTGGATCCGGCAGATGGTGAAGATGGCGTCCCACAAAGAGGCGAGCGCCCGATCGGGCGTCAGTCCGGGAAAGACCGTTGCGGCCGCGCCTTGAGTGGCGGACGCGGCCACGCACCATTTGAGACGGTTGGTGTAGATCTTTTGGTAAAAAAAATCGAGCTGGGCGGTACGCGCCAGCAGAGACCGGCTTTGACGATCCGCGTCCACGTCCCGGAACGCAGACAGGTTTTCGCGCCCGGACAGGGAGATGAAGGCTCCGTTCCGTTCGATCACTTCCTCGTACGCGGCGCGCACGCTTTTGGGAAGAAACGTCACCGCTTCCTCGTTCCCCAGCTCCAGCTGAAGACGGGAGACAATTTCATCCTGGTAGAGGATGGTGACGACAGAAGCCCCGCGCCGGTAGGCCGCCTTGGTCAGGGCCAGGACCAGGTCCCGGTGCACGGTCAGGGCCGACACCAGCAGGTGCTGCCCCGGACGGAGAGCCACACCCAATTCCAAAATACAGTCCGCGTAGGCGGCCAGATGTTGCTGAAAGGACCCCCGATCGGCCCGGATGTTGTTGTCGGTTTCCATTCCCTCTCGCACTCCCGTTTTTGACGCAGCCGGC
>CAYQRT010000017.1:4344-11162 GCA_964419695.1 uncultured Spirochaetaceae bacterium
CGGTAGAAAATATCGGGCAGACTGGAAAAATAATGGTAGGACAGGTCCAGGCTCTTGCAGGACACCCGTTCATCCTTGCCGTGCACCAGGGCGGCGTACTCGGTCAGGGTGAGGTCCTCATTGGAGAGCGCAAAGCCGTAGACCACCGTGCCCTTCTTGCGGAAAAAGCGGCCATCGGTGACCCCGCCTATGAAATATGGCAGCGTCTTGGCCAACGGATAGACGCCGCTCACAATCTCCCGCGTGGCCTCATAAAGCGGCGTTTCCGTGGATGACGTATTGGAAGGATAGTATTCGATAACCTCGACGCCCACCTCCGCGGCCAGGGACCCCAGAGCCTTCTCGATCTCGGCAATCACGTATTCCACCGTCTGACCGGGCAGGATACGAATATCGAGTTCCAACGTTCCGGCGTCCGGGATGATGTTGATCTTGTTTCCCACCGCCACCACGTTGGGGCTCACCGTCAAGCGGGAAGCGGCGTGCAGAAATTTGGCCGCGCCCGGATCGGTGCGCTGGAGGCGGGCCAGGGCCTTGTCGCACTGTTTTTTATTCAGGAGCGCCGCTTTCACCTGACGGGACAAAAACGATTTCTGAACCATGGCGGTGTATTCACGCGAGAACACGATCTTGGGACGGTATTCGGACAGGCGGGTCAGGGCGCGTCCGATCTTTACGGCCGCGTTATCGCTCCGCCAGGGCAGGCTGCCGTGGCCGGCCGTGCCCTTGGCCTTGAGCCTGAGCCAGGTGATGCCTTTCTCCCCCACGGTGATGGTGATGCCCGTCTCACCCCGCGCGCCGGTGGTGAAAAAACCGCCCAGCTCGGTGATCATATAGTCCGCGCGCACCCGGTCCCAATAATTTTCCACCAGCCAGCGCGCCCCGAGTCGTCCCGAGGCCTCCTCGTCCGCCACGGCCAGGAACAGAAAGTCGCCGGGCGCCCGATTTTTATCCTTCACGTATTCGGCGAAGGCCACGGCCTGGGTGGCGGTGGTGGTGAGCATGTCCAGGGCCCCCCGGCCCCAGACGTACCCGCCGCGCAGTTCGCCGCCGAAGGGATTGACGGTCCAGGTTTCCTCGTTGGCGGGCACCACGTCCAGGTGGTTCATGTAGGCCAGGGACGGTTGTCCCGGTTCACTCCCCGCCACCCGGGCGATGAGGCTGGCCCGGCCCGGGGCGGATTCGAGAATCTCGACGGGTATACCGTAAGCGGCGAAAAATTTTTCCAAGGTGCGGGCCGACCGGATCTCCTGGCCCGACTCCGGCGTCCCGTCATTAACGCACTTGTTGCGGATGAGTTCCTGAAGCAGGGGAATGACTTTGGCGTCCAGCACGGTTGATGTCGGCATATCGGTCATCATAGCATTGACCAGCCCGGATCACAAGTTGTCCGGCCGCTGGATACGGGCTCTCAGACCGGCGGGCGGAGGATCCCCCTCCGCTGCCGGCGCAGGAGCCGGTTGTTTTACGGGGGAACCATTGCAACAGTCCGCTAATATTCCACGGTGAATCCGACTAACCGCCCGGTGTACGGCGTCTCCGTCACGTCCACCCGGCGGACCGTGGCGCCGGGGGGGCCGATCTCCAGCCAGGCGAGAAACGCCGCCACCGCGCGCGCCCCGCCCTCGCCCACCGCCTCCACCGAACCGTCGGCCAGGTTGCGGACAAACCCCTTCACCCCCAGGCGGCGGGCCTCATGTACCGCCGAATACCGGAAGCCCACACCCTGCACCCTGCCCGTCACGCGGGCGGAAAACCCTTTACCGGCCGGAGTATTCATGGAAGCGTTCATCCGCCGAGTTCGGCTTCGATCATTTTTTCCAGTTCGGTGTAGTCGAAAGGTTTGTAGAGGATTTTGTAGGGGATGGGAAAATTGGGTTGAAGAAATCCCGAGGTGATGATCACCTTGGTATCGGCGCAGTACTTCTGGAGAAAGCGCAGCCAGTAATCACCGCCCAGAATGTCCATCCGGTAGTCAGTGACGATCAGATCAACGTCATTGTCAAGAAGCTGCTTGAGGGCGCCCACCCCGTCGGAGGCCACGATCACCTGAAATCCCTTTTTTTTCAGAAAATCACGGATGGTGAGGCGGATGGAATCCTCATCCTCGACCACGAGGATGACGGGTTTATTTCGCTGCTCCATGGTCCCCCCTGTGCTTTTCCATGAGCTCATTCATGGTCTGATTGAGCCGTTCCAGGTCCAAGGGTTTGGCGAAAAAGGCGTCGGCGCCGTTCTTCATCATTTCCTGCTCTTCCACGGGATCGTTCATGCCGGTGATCGCAATAATCATGGGGCTCTCACCCGCCCCGTCGCTTTTCAGCTTCTGGCAGAGTTTATGGCCGTCGATGCCCGGCAGGTTGATATCGAGCAGGATGACGGCGGGCACGTGCTCGGTCATGATCTGGCCGGCTTCAAAACCATCGAACGCCTGGTGGATCTTGCATTCGGGAAATTTTCTGTCCAGAAAGCGTTTGAGCATGTTGTTCAATTCCTTATCGTCGTCCACGACCAGGATGTCTTTCCAGGAAAGTTTTTCCTCGACCACATTTTCCAGTTCATCGGGAATCCGCATGCCGCGGCTCTCCAGGAACGCAATCAGATCGTCCGTGTACACGCGATACTGGCCGCCGGGCGTGATAAACGCCTTCAGATGTCCGCTTTTTATCCAATTGATCGCGGTCTGGTTGACCACCCCGCAGATGTTAGCGACTTCGAGGGCGGAGTAGATTTTAATTTTTTTTCCATTCTTGGCCATCTATATTCCTTCACGAAAACCCCACGCTCTGGTCGGGGAACCTTTTCCTTTTATTAGAAAAACCACTTTTCTTTATTTCTTCTATTTTCTATAATAATTATATTACTTTTAGGATTTATGTCAACTTTGAATTTTAAAAATGCCGTTCATGACTACCGCTTCTTAAGGAATTATTCCTATCCCGATAAAGCCGCCCTCAAACTGGTCGGCGATCGCTACCGCCTCACCGGCACCCAGCGCAACTGCCTTCTGCGGGGGGTAGTGGCCGCGGATCAGTGCCGATCCCGCCTGGCAAAAAAGCTCGCTCCTCAGGAGGTCCGGGGCCGGGCGTTGGGTATTGACTGGTTTAACGTGCTCATCACCCTGGAAAGCTCCCTCAAGGGGGCCGTACTCTTCCTGGCCGATGACGGGGTCATCCGGGATTCATCGGCCGTGCACGGCAGTTACCGCCGGGGAAGCCGGACGGCCCGGGCCATGGACCTATTCTGGCGAGCCGTCACCGGCCTCCAGCCCGGCCGGGTCGATATATTCATCGATTCGCCCATCTCACATTCCAAAGAGATGCGGGACGACCTCGCCGCCGGAAGGGCCGCGGCCGGCAGTGCGTTTCCCTGTTCGTTCACCCTGACAAAATCGGCGGACTACCCTCTGAAGACCTATCCGGAAGTCGTGGCCAGCTCGGATTCAGTCATCATCGACCATTGTCAGGCCTTCATCGATCTGCCCCGTCTGGCGCTGGAAACGCAGACTCAATTCCGCGCCGTGCCTCTGGAAAAGCTGTCACTTTGAACCGCGGCGCCGTTCAGCGGTTCATCTTCAACCTGCGGTACACTTTTCTGATCAGGGTCATGTCGAACCCGCGGCGGACCACGGCGGGCCAAAGTTCCTCCGCGTCCCAGCCGCGTCGCGTTGCGAATTTCTTCAGGCAGATTTCGCACTGCGCTTCTTCCTCCGCCGCGGAATACCCGTCCGCGATCATTTTTTCCGCGTCATGTCGGTTGACGCCCTTGCGTACCAGCCCCGCGTAGAGCAGGCGCCGCCCCTGGGGTTTACGTCTGATCTGGGAAGCGATCCAGGCCTGGGCGTATTTCACGTCATCCAGGTACCCGCGTTCGGTCAGGTCCCGGATCACGTCCCTGATGATCTCGGTCGGGAACATGGCCTCCACCAGCTTCAGTTTCAGCTGGGCCCCGGTGTAGGCCCGGCGTTCCAGGAGGCCCAGTGCCTTCTTCAGCGCGGTGAAGGCGGCTTCCGCTTTTTTAAGGTTCTGGAGTTCTTCACGGGAGAAGTCGCTCCCCTCCCGCAGATTCATAAGCGCGTACTTCCCGCTGGGAAGCACCAAATGTTCATCCCCGCTCAGGGTGAGTTTAACGCTGTCCCCGGAGCGGCTGTAGGTCACCGCGGTGACGGTATAAGTTGAGGGAAACAGCGTGTCTTTCAGGTTATCGATATCACGCGGAGCCATGAGAACATGAGTATACCCGTTTTGAACCCACAAGAAAAGGGAACGCCGTACAAAAAACATGTCTGTTCCCTGGGATGAGAAAAAATGTATGCAGCGGGTGAAGTCGGTGATTTACCGCTTGGAGAACTGGAAGCGACGGCGGGCGCCGGCGCGGCCGTATTTCTTCCGTTCGACCATGCGCGAATCGCGGGTGAGCATGCCGTTCGACTTGAGAGCGCCGGCGTTCGTTTCGTCGTAATTACGCAGGGCGCGGGCGATGCCGTGGCGGATGGCTCCCGCCTGACTCATGACGCCGCCTCCCTTGACGTTTACGTAGATGTCGTATTTCTGCACGTTGTTGGTGACTTCCAGCGGTTCGGAAATGATGAGCCGCTGGTAGACTTGCGGGAAATACTCCTCGAACTTGGATTTGTTGACGGTTATCACTCCATTGCCGGAGCGCAGATATACGCGCGCCACGGAGGTCTTTCTTCTTCCTGTTCCCGTTGCCAGATTCTTGACCACGTTTATCGCTCCTTTGCTAGATTTCCAACACGTGCGGTTGCTGGGCCTGGTGGGGATGGTCTTGTCCCGCGTAGATCTTCACGTTCTGGAAGCACACCCGGCCCAGGGGGCCGTGGGGCAGCATGCCCTTGATCGCATGTTCCAGGGGAAACGTCGGTTTCCGTTTGGCGATCTTGTGATAGGGTTCCTGCTTGAGGCCGCCGGGATATCCGGTGTGCCGGTAGTAGATTTTATCAGTGGCCTTTTTGCCCGTTACCCTGATTTTTTCCGCGTTGATGACGATCACCTTGTCGCCCATGTTGAGGTTGGGCGTGTACAAGGCCTTGTTTTTTCCCCGAATGATGGTGACGATCCCGGCCGCCAGACGGCCCAGGGTCTTTCCCGAGGCGTCGATGATATACCAGGAGGGGTTCATGTCCTTTTTCTTCGCTAAAATGGTGTTCATAGTGTTCTACCTGTAAAAGAGTTCAAAGAACACAAAGATTTGCATATTTGTGTTCTTTTGTCAAGCTTTTATTAAGAAGTGAAAAGAGAGGGAAAATCCTATTTCTTTTCTTCCTTAGTAACTTCGGCCTCAGCCGATTTCTCTTCTTTTTTGGCGTCGATCTTGTCCTTGATATCGGCAATGCCGATGAAAAGCGAGATGATACCAATGAGGAGCGCAAGAATCGGTCCGCCGCCCATCAGGAACTGGACAACCTGGGGGCCCCAGCCCAATCCAAAAAGAACCGTGTTCGGCAGAATGGCCCACACGCCGAAAACGAGCAATACGATTCCGATAATCAATGCTATCATGCTTTTACCCCCATAGGTGGATGCAGTCGCTATTATACCAGCAAAGATATGGATTTTTCAAGATATGTCAACTCCTTTTCTGCAATTTTTATACCACCGATCCGTACACCCGGCGTCCGTTTCTCACGGCCTCGGGCGGACCATTGGCGGGCGGAGCAGGTTTCCCGTCGGGGGATCCACGGGTCATGACTTGAAACAATCCATGATTTTTATTAATTTATGGGGAACAAAGTACGGGGCGGTTGACTGCCAGCCTTACAGAACCGCCCGCATGCTTGCGTCAATATCTCAAACTTTTATAAGGAGAGTTTCATGACCGTTCGAATTGACCCGGAACTTTGCACCGGCTGCGCACTCTGTACGGACAGCGTGCCGGACGTGTTTCGCATGGGCAACGACGTGGCCGAAGTCATCAACGCCACCGTGGCGCCTGACAAGGAAAAGATCGTCAAAGACGCCGCCGCCGATTGTCCCGCCGAAGCCATTTTCGTAGAGTAAAAAAGGGGGGGTAACCTACCCCCTTTTTTTTATTCTTCCACCCGGTCCGCCCTCCTACACCACAAACCGGAACGCCCTTGCCATCCCGGAAAAAGCTCGTACAATGATCTCCATTGTGAAATTCCTGAGGTTCGTGCTGCTGACCGCCTGCCTGTTGCCCCTTTGCCTCGTGCACCCCGAATCCCGGGAACCGCTTTGGCGGTTCATCACCGGCGGGCGCATCCGCTCGTTTCCCGCCGTGGGCCGGGACGGTAATGTCTATGTGCTTTCCGACGACCGCTTTCTCTATTCGCTTACCCCCGCGGGCGAATCGCGTTGGCGTTATTACCTGGAGGAACGCCTGACCGACAGCTTTGCCGCGGGCTACGACGGGATGATCTATATCGGTTATAAATCCGGCGAGCTCATTGCCGTGCACGGGTATGGACAGAAAGTCTGGCAATATGACACCGGGGAGACGATCCGCCTTTCTCCCGCGGTACGACGAGACGGCGCCGTCTGCCTGGCCACCGAACAGGGGACGCTCCTGGCCGTCACCCACACGGGCGTTCTGCTCTGGAAATTATCTCTACCCGGGGCCCCGTCCTCGTCGCCGGTAGTCGACGCGGACAACAGCCTCTATATCACCCTGCAAAGCGGGGACTTGGTGGCCGTTCATCCCTGGGGAGAAGTGAACTGGCGGCTTCGTCTGACCGGCCGGCCCACCTACCCCGCCATCGGGACGGACGGAACCGTCTACGTGGGGACGGCGGCGGGCGCTCTGTAGACGATCAGGGTTCCGATCAGGCCGCCGTCGAT
>CAYQRT010000017.1:11172-20700 GCA_964419695.1 uncultured Spirochaetaceae bacterium
AGAAGACCAGAGCGAAATTCTGCTTGAAGGCCAGCCCCCCTGCCCAAAATAATCTGGCGGCGGACCTACCGGGGAGGGATCCTGCCCGCGATCATCGGCCGGGGAGGCGTGCTCTATCTCACCACCACCGGCGGCGATCTCATCGCCGTGTCCCCGGACGGCCAGTCCCTCTGGTCACTGCCCCTGGGGGCGGTCCCTTCCGGGCCCTGCATCCTGGGCGAGAACGGGACCATCTTTGTGGCCACTCTGGACAGCACCCTCTACGCCGTCGATCCCCTGGGCCGGATCGTCTGGAACATCCGGGCCAAGGGCGTCCTCACCCACCTGATGCTCTCGGCCCAGGGAATCCTCTACGCCGGTTCCAGCGACTGGGCCGTCTATGCCTTTCCCGGAGAAAAACTGGCCGCCGCCCCCTGGCCCGCCTTCCGGCACGACGTCTCCCACACGGGCGCCTCCGGCCGCGATTTCGACGAACGTTCAATAGAACGGCGCTACGCCCAGGACCCCGACTTCATATATTTCCAATCACTCTTCCTTTCCGGCGACGCCGACCTCATGCAAAAGGGCCTGGATGAAATTCACCTCCTTACAGCCAAGGGCCGCCTCAAGGAAAAACGCCCCTGGGTGCTGCATCTCCTCCGTCGCGTGGCGGGCTTTACGGTTCTTGAGGAGGATAACACCGTCCGTTTCCCGCTCAAGGGCTTTTCCGCCATCCGCGAAGAATCCTGTCTGCTTTATACGGAGATCGGCGACCTCGAGGCCAGGCCCCTTCTCTTGCGCATCCTCAAAAACGATCCCGACTACACCATGAAGGCCGTGGCCGTCCTTTGTCTGGCCCGGCTGGGAAGCGATCCGGACGGCGAAGCCACGCAAATCCTGGCCCGCCTGATCCAAACGGCGGAAAACCACCTCGCGGACAATACCTTCGCCCGTGAAACGGTGGCGGCATTGAAAACCTTCGCGCGGTACCACGGTGCCTTGGGGCGGGAGGGGGTCCAGACCCTGATGCTTATAAGTTCCAGAGGCGGCAATACTGAAGTGCGGACCGCGGCGCGGGAGGCGCTACGCGACCTGTCCCGGAACAAGTAAGTCCCTCCGTTCACGGCCGGAAGCGACTTCCACCGTCTCTGGCCCGCTTTTTTTCCTGTACACCTCCGGAAAATAGTTTATACTGGTAGGGTGAAGGAGCCAGCCGTGAAAACAAGTGTTGTGATCATTTTTTTCCTCATCGGCGCGGGCGTCGCCTTCGGCGACCTGGGAGTCGACCGGGAGGAGTTGAAAAAGGCCAAAGACGTCGAGTTCGTCAATTATACGGGCCCCTACGACACCATCAATACTTATGAGGAAATCCTCAACATCGGCGTGCACGTGGGCCGTTCTTTCCGCCGCGATTCGTTCCGCGCCACGTATTTCGGCCGCTACTCCATTATCCACGTGTATGATCCCACGGACAAATCCGGCAAGTTCGACGCCGACATCTTCGTCATCGAACCCGGCGCCTTCATCGATCACATCCGCAACGTACGCACTATCCTGGTGGGCTACCTCACCACCGCTTACGGCTATTCCACGGAAGACGCCAAACTCATAGCGCGCTTCATCACCCTGTACAATGCGGTCTTCCGGGGCAATGTCGGATATTTCGGGAAGGTCTATAAAGACAAGGTCATGTCCCACGTATCGGCCGCGGACGCGGGCCTGGCCTTGGTCTACTCGGAATGGCCGGGCAGGACCAAGGTGCTCATCCCCCTGTCCGAGGGCTTTGAGAAGGGAAAACTCTCGTCACTCGACACCCAGCAGTTGACCGAGGAAGAGGTCAAGGACACCCTGCGCCGGGAAGAGGATAAAGGCATCGAAGACCGCAAGAAGATCGTCGACCTGCAGGAGAAACAGCTGGAGGAAAAGGGAAAAGACCTGTCCCAGGACAAGGAACAACTGGAGCAAGACAAGAAGACGCTGGAGCAAGAAAAGAAACTGCTGGAAGAGGAGAAGCAGCGCACCGGCGAAACCGAGGCCACCCGGAAGAAGGAAGAGGAGATCAAGAAAAAGGAAGCGGAGATCAAGCAGCGGGAAGAGGACATCGCCCGGCGCGAAAGCACCATCAAGACCTCGGAAGACCGGCTGCGACGGGACCGTGAGGAAATCGCCACCGAGGAGCGGGACTTGACCACGGCCACGACCGCCACCGCGGATACGGTATCCGCGGAGAAGGGCCTTTTCCTCTGGGTGCAGCCCGGTCAGGAAAATGAATCGGGGGAAGTGATCTACTACGATTTCCGAAAGACTGAAATCGCGGCCCGCTCCCAAGGGTTGCGGGTCAAGGAACGCCGCCTGGACGTGTACCACAACCAGCCGCTGGTGGTGGCTGAATCCGCCGGTAGTCCCGGCACTCGTCTCTTTCTGCTGGACGCCAAGACCCTGGCCGTGACCGCGCAGAGCGAGGAAGAGGTATTTAAAAGCACGATCGTGGCCCTGCAGGGGAACAACCTCTACGCGGTAGTCAAGCGGGGCGGGCAGTATTTCATCGGCCGGTTCGACACCACCCTCAAGCTGGCCGGCCTGTCCAAAAACGAGGTGAATCCGAACACGCCGCTGGGGATTTCCGGAGATTACCTGTACGTGCAGGCCACTTCGGGATTGATCCTTCGGCTTAATATCAATGATCTATCCACCAAAGATACGGCCCAGATCAAATAGAAGGGTTGCCCTTTCCGGTCATTTTTACTATATTCCTCTATCATATGAGATTAACCAAGGGGTATTATCCATGCCGACATATGAGTACCGCTGCAAGATGTGCGGTCACCAGTTTGAAGCCTTTCAGCGTATTTCCGACGAACCACTCAAGAAATGCCCCAAATGCGGTAAACCGGTGGAAAGGATGATCAGCGCGGGTATGGGCATCATCTTCAAAGGCTCGGGGTTCTACTCCACCGACAACAAGAAATCGAAGGCCAACCCCACCCCCGTCAAATCCGCCGCTGAAACGTCCAAGGATTCTTCGAAAAAGAGTTCCTGACCGTCGCAGAAGGAACTACGCGTCACACTCCAACTGATCCGCGTCCACCCGTTCTACCGTCCGGGCTGCTTGTTCAATGAGTTCGTCCAGAGCCAGTGAAGCGAACTCGGCGCGCATTTTGTCCCGGTCCGGTTTGATGAGGGGATGTTCCGGCGCAAAGAGGGTGCAGCAGTCGGCGAAAGGACGGGTGGAGATGTCGAATGTGCCGATGCGGCGGGCCCAATCAATGATCTCGTTCTTGTCCATGCTGATGAGGGGCCGCAATACGGGCAGGAGCGTGAAGCTCTCCGTAAAGGCCAGGCTCTCCGGGGTCTGGCTGGCCACCTGACCCAGGCATTCACCGGTAATCAGCACCGGGGCGCGGATCCCGGCCGCCACCGTCTCCGCAATGCGCACCATGGCCGCCCGGGACATCAGCGTCACCGTCTTGGGTACGGCCTTTTCCTTGATGGCGATTTGCACGGCGGAGAAATCAACAATAAAAAGCCGCATATCGGGTATGGAGGATCGCAGCACGCGGGTCAGGTCCTCCACTTTTTGCCGCGCCCCTTCCGGGGTAAAGGGCGGAGTATGGAAATACACCGCGTCCACGTTCAAGCCCCGTTTGGCCATGAGAAATCCGGCCACCGGGGAATCGATCCCACCGGACAGGAGCAGCAGACCGCGTCCGTTGCACCCCACGGGCATGCCGCACAGACCGGGCGTGAGCGGGCCGTAGAGATAGGCCTGCTCGCGGATCTCCACGGTCAGGAGCCAGTCCGGGCGCCGGACGTTTACGGCCAGACCCGGGCACTCCGCGGACAGATAATCACCCAGACGGCAGGCTATATCATATGAAGAAAGCGGAAAGCTTTTATCCGTACGGCGCGCTTCTATTTTAAATGTCAGGGAAGCCCGGGAGGTCAACGCCTCCCGGGCCAGCACCAGACCGGCCGCGCATAATTCCTCAAACGTCTTGCCGCAGCGGACGGTGCGGGCGTAGGAGATGACCCCGAAGATCTTGCCCAATTCATGCCTGACGCCGTCCGCCTCGGCCTCCTGATAATGCACGTATATCCGACCCACCCGCTGGGTAACCCGCACCGCGAACGCTCCCAATTGCCGCCTGATGTTCGAGACCAGCATCCGTTCAAAGAAGGGACGATTTTTTCCTTTAAGTGAAATCTCGCCGTATTTGAGTAAAAAAGCGTTTTCCATCCGCATTGTCCCCGTGTCCGCCCGGGAGTTGAGTGTACTCTCGATGTATGTCTTCTTCAAGAGTGCCGGGCCCTCACGGCAGGCGTCTTTCCAATTCCACGACGCGTGGGCTGCACCGGCGGTACCGTCATTATCTCGCGATTTTTTTAAGCAAGGGCACGGTCTCGCCCAATACGGAGAGGAGGGTGTCGATATCGCCCTCCTCCGTTTCCGGTCCCACGGAAACGCGCACTACCGAGGCCGCCACCTTGCGCGGCACGCCCAGGGCCTCGATCACCCGGGTGTGGTCCTTTTTTAAGGTCTGGCAGGCCGCGCCCGTGGAAATGGCAATGCCCTGTTCGTCCAGGCTGCGGACCAGAACCTCGCCCGGTACGGGCGGAACGGCGAAGCTCAGGATGTACGGCGAGTACCGCGCCGGTTGGTCGGCGGTGCGGTCCTCGGGCAGGACGATGATACCGGGGATCTGCTTCAACCCGCGCAAGGCCTTGCCGGTCAGGAGGGCGGCGCGATCCAGGTTGACGTCGATGTTGTCGATCCGGTATTTGACGCTCACCGCGAACGCCTGGACTGCGGCCAGGTTTTCCGTGCCCGGCCGCCGGTTCTGCTCCTGCCCGCCGCCCAGAAAAAGGTACTCCGGCCGGGCCGACCGGCCCACCACCAACGCGCCCACCCCGCGCGGTCCGCCCAGTTTGTGGGCGCTGACCGAAAGCGTGTCCACGCCCAATTCGCGGAAGGAAAACCATATTTTACCGAAGGCCTGCACGGCGTCGGTGTGGAAGTGGATACGCGCGCCCTTGTTCTTGGTAAACTCGCGCACAACCCGTACGCATTCCCCCACCGGTTCGATGGCCCCGGTTTCATTATTGACGAGCATGAGCGCCACCAGCACGGTCTTCTCGTCCAGGAGGGAGCCCAGTTTTTCCGGATCCACGAAGCCGGACGGGTCCGGACGCAGGGGGACCACCTCGAAGCCCGCGCCGGCCAGGGCTTGCGACGGTTCCCAGAGCGAGGCGTGCTCCAGGGCGCTGACGATTACCCGCCGCCGCTTGCCGCCTCCGGGAGCACTGAACTGCCTCTTGATCAGGGAGGCGATCACCATGTTGTTGGCCTCGGTGGCGCCCGAAGTGAAAACCACCTCCTCGGCGCGGGCCCCCACGGAACGGGCGATCAGAGCGCGGGACTCCTCCAGAAGCGCCCGGGCTTCCCGTCCCTCCCGGTGGAGGGAGCTGGGATTCCCGAAATGAGTGATCATTGTCTTTCTCTGCGCCTCGACGGCCAGAGGCAGGGGCGGCGCGGTCGAGGCCCAGTCCAGAAAAATCCTTTTCATGGTCAGGAATCAATATAAAGGCAAACATGCCGATTATCAAGTTCATTGCGCGCTTGGACGGCGGAAGAAAAAATATTTTCTTGTTTGCGTTTGAAAAGGGAATATAGTAAACTGTTCACTATGAAAAAAAATACGTGCTCCGACGTCCTGGAGGAATATTCCAGGCGGTTGAAGGCATGCGGTCACCCGCTTCGATTACAGCTTCTCTTTGCCATTGAAAAAGGTGAAAACGCCTGCGTCAAGGAACTCTGGAAAAGCCTCAAGCAGGTGCAACCCGTGGTTTCCCAGCACCTGGCGATTCTCAAGGAACAGGGGATCGTCAAATGCAAAACCGTTCGCAACAAGCGCGTCTATACGATTACAGACCCGTTCATCAAGGATATCATCCTTCTTCTCTCCCGTGATGAAGCGCTCAAAGAAGCCTCATTCACCCAGGAAAAGGAATAACCTCCGCCGTTCAGCACAGATCGGGCACCGCGCCCTTCGGCGATCGGCTACCCTTCATTCATACTTCCCATACGGTACCCCGCCGGATCAATCTCCACGGCGGAGTACCCCAATCCCCCCAGAAAGATCCGTATCTCCTCCGCCAGGCGCAAGGCTTCCGGTACCCGCTCCGCTTCCACCTCCAGCAGCGCGCTCTCCCCGAAGTGCCTGACCCGGCATTGTCGGAACCCCAGGGAGCGGATGAAGGCTTCCGCCCGGTCCACGCGGGACAGGTCTTCCTCCGTAATCGGCGTCCGGCAGGGAAACCGCGAGACCAGACAGGCGCAGGAGGGTTTGTCCCAGGACGGCAGGCCGAGTTGCCGTGACATATCCCTGATGGCGCTTTTTCCGAGACCGGCGGACCGGAGCGGTGAGACAATTCCCAGCTCGGCCAGGGCCCGCCGGCCCGGCCGGTAATCGCGGTCGTCGTCGAGGGTGGAGCCTTCAGCCACCGCGGCATACCCTTGAGCGCGGGCCAGTTCCGTCAGTACCGAAAAAAGCGCGTGTTTGCAATAATAACAACGATCGGACGGGTTTCCCCGGTCGTTTATGATGCGGATCATGTCACTCGGCACAACATGATGGCGGATATCGTAGAGCCGGCAGAAGGCGTCCGCCTCCCGGCCTTCGTGCGCGGGGTGCGCCGGAGAATGCGCGGTTACGGCCAGGACGCGGTCGCGTCCCAGGGCCCGCACCGCGGTGAAAACCAGGAGGGAGGAATCCACACCGCCGGAAAAGGCCACCAGCAGGGACGTGTATGCGTTCAGTGCGTTCAATAGACGTTCATATGGTTGTGACACGCTTCGATTTCCTTACCCAAGACACTGCATTGAAGGTAGTCTTCAAAGAGTGTGCGGTCAAGCGGCTCAAAATGAAGGAATAATCGTTCTTCTAAAATCACCCGCTTCGTTGATCGGTTTCGGAACTGCGGCTTTGTATCGCGCTACCGGTTCAGCAGTTGGTGAAATCCTCACTATTGTTATTTCCATCATCGGATTGGCGGGCGTGATTGAATTCCACTCACACCCCGGTCATGGTCCGTGATATGCCGCCTGTTTGAGCGAATCGCAATCTTCGGGGCACTATGTACTGCTTACCAAGTTGTGGGCCATTGAATGGTTCGATAATCACGCTGTGTTTGTTCTCACAGCGATAATCGGTACGGCGGGCCTGGCCTCCAGCGCCTCGGCCATGACAGCGATGTTTGATATAAGTATCAGTCAAGGCACCATCGGCGCCGGGATCGGCGTCGCTACCGCGATTCCGGGCATACTGCCCATGGCGATTCCCGGCTTGATCGTTCTGATCCTGATCAGCCTGAAACCGGTGAAAGAATATTTCTCGTCTCAGGCCCAGCAACCTGAAAAACGCCATCAAAGAGGCTGCCGGGCAGCCTCTTTTTTTTGAAAAAAGTATTTGAAAGAATCAAGCGGTTTCTCTATAATCAGATACAAGCAATCCTAAAAGGAGGAATATATGAGTGATCAAGGTGCCGCTCAAGGTACTACCAAACCCTATGCCCCGGGAGCGATCCCTTCCCTGGTGTTGGGTATTATCGGAACCGTTTTCGGTGCATGTTACGCTGCGGGACTGATTCCGAGCATCATCGGCCTGGTCTTTGCCATGAAGGCCAGAAAGGCCCTGGCCGCCAACGCCGCCCAGTATCAGAGTCCGGGCATGGCTACCGCGGGCTTGGTGCTGAGCATCATCGGTTTGGTCGCCAGCGCCATCGGTATTATCATCATCATCGTGGCCATTGTCGCGGTCATTACCGCCACAAATTCTGGCGCCTCGTGGATGACTCCCTAATCACAGATCCAGAAAACCCGGGACGCTACGCCGTCCCGGGTTTTTCTTTCATGCGCCTAACTTTCCGTAAAACCACCCGCATTCCAGCCATACCCCTGTGGCTTATCCTGACCGTAACGGGCGGCCTGGCGGTCTTCTGCGGCGGGCTCATTCTGTATCATCTCCTCGAACCGAATACGCCCCTCTGCGCGCTGAAGATCTTGGCCGGCATACCCTGTCCCATCTGCGGTTCGTTGCGCCTGCTGCAAGCCCTCCTGCGCGGAGACATCGGCGCCGCTTTTCTTCTCAATCCCCTGGTCTTTTGTCTGGGTGTGGTCTCTCTCGCGTTGGCGGTTCTCCGCCTCGGATTCGGCCGCGTTATCAATATTACCGGTACCATACGGGACGGGCTATTAGGCATCGGACTCGGATTGCTTCTGGTCGCGGCCAACTGGACGTACCTGATCATCGACGGACGGTAATGCCTCCCCTCTCGTAAACATTGCCAATTCCCGCTCGATCCTCTATACTTGCATGAAGAACCCACCCCAAGGAGAATGCCATGGCCACCGCGTCCCTGGTTTTAGGAATCATCGCCATCGTCCTGTCCGGACTTTGCTTCTGCATCCCCTTTTTCGGACAGGCCCCGTCGCTTATACTCGGGGTCATGGCCCTGATCTTCGGCGCCGTGGGCATGAAAAAGCGCCCGGAGAAGGCGAACCAGGCCAAGGCCGGACTGGTGCTGGGCATCATCAGCGTGGCCGTGGCCGGGGCGATTCTTGTAATTTACGGCGCCCTGGGCGTAGCCGCCACCCTGGACAAACCCTTTGACTGGAAGCTGTTAAAACCGAAAGACGTCTGACGGCGCGCCGGCGTACGCATGATCTCCTTTGATCGCACCCGAAAAAATCACACCGACGATCGCGGTTATTTTGCCGCCCCCCGCGCCCTCATCCGGCCGCAGCGAAAACCATGCATCCGTTTCTGATAAACACCGAACTCCTCGGACAAAAAATCGTCATCTTCACGGGAAGCCTTTTTACCGTATTGGCGGTGCTGGCCGGAGGCTTGATCTATTTCCTTTTTTTGCCCGACAGGAAGCAGTGGGGTTCACACCTGATTTTTCTGGCCATCACCGCGGTGGGCGCCCTGATCGGGGGCAAGGTCACCCAATTCATCATCGACCTCTTTATTTTCCGGGAGATCAATCCCCTGCTCGTGTTCGTTTCTTCCGGGTCCACGGTCACGGGGGGGATCTGGGGCGGCGCGGTCGCGGTTCTGGCCTGCCGGTTGTTCGACCGGAAACGCCTCATCGGCCGGGCGTCCTATGACGCCCTGGGCGCGGCCTTTATGGCCGGGAACGCGTTCATGCGCGTGGGATGTTTTTTCACCGGCTGCTGCTTCGGCGCCGTGTGCGCCCCCTCGCCCCTGGCCCTCACCTACCCGCCGGAATGGATCATCCCCCGCCTCTATGGGATCGAGCTTCCATCCGGCCCGCGGCTGCCCTTCCCGCTCATCGCCACCGCCGCCCTGCTAGGGATGGGATTGATTCTTTTTTTGGTAATCCGAAAACTCCGCCGCCCGGGTCTGGCCGCCGCCCTTTTTTTCATTCTCTACGGCATATACCGCTTCCTTATCGAAGTCATCCGCGATGAACCCTTTCGGCTGTTCGTAGGCCCCCTGGTGTTCGCTCAATGGTTCGCCATCCTCT
>CAYQRT010000018.1:0-14746 GCA_964419695.1 uncultured Spirochaetaceae bacterium
TGGGACCCGTACAGCGTGCCGATCCTGGCGGAGACCGCCGGCAAGATCAGCTTCCTGGATTTCATCGAAGGCGTTTCGGTGAAGAAGGACGTCGACGAGGCCACCGGGCTGCGTGAAACCGTGGTGCTGGACAACAAGGTCATGTCCTTCGCCCGGATCAACGACCGGATCCCCAACGGGCAGGTCGTGGTGACCGGACAGTTCACCGACCAGGACGCCCAGGATCTGGCCAAGATCCTGCGTTCCGGGTCGCTGCCCGTGTCGGTAGAGATTAATAGTACGGCGGAAGTGGGCGCCAGCCTGGGAGAGGACACCATTGCCAACGGACTCAAGGGCCTTGCCATCGGAGCCGTCCTGGTTCTGCTCTTCATGCTTCTCTATTACAAGGGCGCGGGCCTCTTCGCCGTCCTGGCCCTGATCTTCAATATGTTCTTCCTGGTCGCCATTCTCTCCATGACCAAGTTCACGTTATCGCTCACGAGCATGGCCGGTATCATGCTTACCATCGGCATGTCGGTTGACGCGAACGTGCTGATCTACGAGCGCATCAAGGAGGAATTCCGGCTGGGCAAGACGGCCAAAGCCGCGGTCAAGGCCGGGTTCGACCGGGCCTTCTGGACCATCCTCGACTCCAATGTCACCACCTTCCTGGCCGGCGTCATTTTGGCGTTGTTCACCAAAGGAAGCATCCAAGGGTTCGCCTTCACGCTCTGCGCGGGCATCATCACCTCGTTCTTCTCCGCGATTTTCGTGAGCCGCATCCTCTTCGATTTCTCGACCGACGTCTTGAAATTGCAAAAACTGAGCATCAGTTGGAGGCGTTTGTCATGAAACGCGTAATTCCGTTTATCAAATTCCGTTTTCTGGCGTTCATCGTCTCCACCCTCGTGGTGGCGGGCGGCATCGGCGGCACCCTGCTCACCCGCGGGTTTAATTGGGGCGTGGATTTCAAGGGCGGCCTGTCCCAGCAGATTCAGATCGCTCCGACCGCTTTCCGGATCACCAACATCTCTAGCCAGGAGATCGATTTCAACCTGTCGGATGATGAAATAAGTTATCTCAAAGCCGGAGAGAAAAAGGAAGTGTTTGCGCGGGTCAAGGGACAGTCCCTGGCCGACCTGACCGCCCAGCTGGAGAAAGGCGGCGATCTCAAGATCGAGATACTTGACCGGTCCGGTGTAGATACGGCACTCCTGATCAAGGTGCATAAAATAATCGGCCTGGGCAAGGAACTGATCGTCAACCACCGTCTGCCCGCAGGCAGCACGCCCGCGGCCACGATCGACACCGTCCGCGAGGTGCTGTTACCGGTGGTGCCGTCCGTGACCATTCAGGCGGTGGGCGGCGCCCTGGACCAGGACTTCATGATTCGCTGCGATCCGAGCGGGTTCAAGGCTACGGCTGAATCACCTGCCGCCGACGTAGCCGCCCGGGCCATCATCTCCGCTTTGGAGACCAAATTCAGCGCGGGCACCGTGATCGAGCAACAGAGGGAATCGCTCGGTCCGCAGCAGGCGCAGTCCCTGGCCACGGGATCGATCGTGGCCATCGCCGTGGCCCTGGTGATCATGCTCATCTACGTCTCCTTTCGTTTCCGCGTCAATTACGCCTTCGCGGCGGTCGCCGCCCTCATCCACGACGCGCTCACCACCATCGCCTTTGTGGGCGTCTTCCAGGTGGAGGTCAACACCGCGGTCGTGGCGGCCCTGCTCACCATCATCGGGTACTCGATCAACGATACCGTGGTCATCTACGACCGTGTTCGCGAAAACGAAAAACTGCTCAAGGGCAATCCCCTGGGCCATATTATAAACGTCAGCTTGAGCCAGACCCTGAGCCGGACGATCATCACCTCGCTGATCGTCTTTGTGGCCATCTTCCCGCTGTATATCTTCGGCACCGGTCCGGTCAAGGATTTCTCCTTCACCATGATCTTCGGTATCATCACCGGTACCTACTCGTCCATCTTCATCGCCTGTCCCATCGCCCTGGGCTGGCAGAACTCGCTGAACAAGGCCAAACGCAGGAAAGGAACCGGGCCATATGGTCCTCCGCAGACCGCTACGGAATCAGGTCCGGGCGGGGTGGAGACGGCGCCGGCCCCCGGCGCTGAACCGGCTTCCGGGACGGCCGCACCCGAGCAATTTGAAACGCCGGGAGGCGGGCCTGTGACCCGCGTCCAGCGCGTTCTGGAAAAGAAAAAGAAAAAGAGGCATTGACCTACGTCCATGCGGTTTCTGATCCTGTCAGACCTGCACGGCCGCCACAGCGTGTTGCCGGCCATTCGGGGAGAGGCGGAACCGTATGACGGCGTGGTGTTTGCCGGCGATCTGACGCGCCGCGGGAACAAAGCGGAGGCCGAGTCCCTGCTGGATCGCTTGACGCCGGAGAGCGGCCGGCTGATCGCCGTACCGGGCAATATGGATGAACCGGCCCTGGGCGACGGGCTGCGGCGGCGGGGCGTTTCCGTCCACGGGGCGGGCGTTGTTATTGACGGTACCGGTTTTTTCGGCGTGGGGGGATCGAACCCGACACCCTTCGGCACGCCGTTTGAAATTCCGGAGGACGAGATTGCACGCCTTCTGGAACGGGGCTACGCCGCTGTGCGGGATGCGGAGCGGATCGTGCTTGTCTCCCATCCCCCGCCCTCCGGCTGCCGGCTGGACCGGGCCCGGTTGGGCGTTCACGGCGGTTCCACCGCGGTGCGTGATTTTTTCGGGAAGCACCGCGTGGACCTTTGCCTCTGCGGCCATATTCACGAAGCGGCCGGGGAGGAAGACGTGGACGGCGTCCACTGCGTCAATGTGGGAGCCGCGGAGCAGGGGCGCTACGCGATGCTTGACAGGGACGGCGGGCGGATGACGGTAACCAGGAGAAGGGTGGACCGGCGGGCCTGAGCAGTCGCGGCGGCGGCCGGCGCTGATGAAACTTTTATTGGTATGAGGCGTGTCTTCTGGTTTATAACCTTGACGCGCGTGTGAAAAGAAAACCACGTACGGGGCCTGGTCCCCACAATACATTACATTTTACGGCAGGTATTTTATGGATGCGACCTTATCAATGCAAGCGGCCGACAACATTCGAATTCTTTCGGCGGCCATGGTGGAAAAAGCGGCCTCCGGCCATCCGGGCGGGGCCATGGGCGGCGCGGATTTCATTCACGTGCTCTACTCTGAATTCCTGAATTTCGATCCGTCGGACATGCGCTGGCCCAACCGCGACCGGTTCTTCCTGGATCCGGGACACATGTCCCCGATGCTCTACTCCATCCTCACATTGACGGGGCGCTATTCGCCGGAAGACCTGAAAAACTTCCGGCAGTGGGGCAGCCATACGCCGGGCCATCCCGAACTCGACGTGGATCACGGGGTGGAAAATACCTCCGGCCCGCTCGGGCAGGGCCATGCCATGGCCGTGGGCGCGGCTATCGCGGAGCGGTTCCTGGCCGCGCGCTTCGGCGAGTGGCTGGCGCACAAGACCTACACGTACATCTCGGACGGCGGCGTGCAGGAGGAGATCTCCCAGGGCGCCGGACGGCTGGCGGGCCATCTGGGCCTTTCCAACCTCATCATGTTCTATGA
Source organism: uncultured Spirochaetaceae bacterium (assembly GCA_964419695.1). GTDB lineage: Bacteria > Spirochaetota > Spirochaetia > SZUA-6 > RPPD01 > JAFGSW01. The sequence goes on from CAYQRT010000018.1 coordinate 3,582, forward strand.
TTCCAACGACATCCAACTCTCCACGGCAACCAAGGTGGTGACGAGCGAAGACACCGCCAAAAAATACGAGGCCTGGGGTTGGCGGGTCTACGCCGTTAACGGCAACGACCATGACGCGATCCGCGGCGCGCTTACTAAAGCCGTGGCGGAGAAAGAGAAGCCCGTGCTTATCATCGGCAAGACGGTCATGGGCAAGGGCGCGGTCATGGAGAACATGGAGAGCTTTGAGGGCCGGGCGGAGACGCACGGCATGCCGCTTTCCAAGGCCGGCGCTTCGTTCGCCAAGACAATAGAGAAGCTGGGCGGAGATCCCCAGAATCCGTTCATCATTTTCCCGGAGGTAAAAGCGTATTACGAGCAGATCATGATCGCCAAGACCAAGAACGCGCGGGCCAGGAAGGCGGAGGAGGCCGCGTGGCAGGCCGCTCATAAGGACGTCAACGCCGTGCTCGAAACTTACTTGAAAGGCGACCTCCCCAACATCGACTACGCGGCCATCGAGCAGAAGCCGGGCGGGGCTTCGCGCGCCGCCTCGGGCAAGGTGCTGGCGGCGTATGCCAAACAGGTGGGGAACATGATCGTCTCCTCCGCGGACCTTTCCAACAGCGACAACACCGACGGGTTTCTAAAAAATTCCAAGGCCCTGCAAAAGGGCGATTTTTCCGGCAGCTTTCTGCAGGCCGGCGTGGCGGAACTCACCATGGCCGCGATCATGAACGGGATGGCCCTGCATGGCGGCGTTATCCCCGTGTGCGGCACCTTTTTCGTCTTCTCCGATTACATGAAGCCGGCCGTCCGTCTGGCCGCTCTCATGGAACTGCCGATCAAGTACGTCTGGACCCATGACGCCTTCCGCGTGGGGGAAGATGGCCCGACCCACCAACCGGTGGAACAGGAATGCCAGATCAGGCTCTTGGAGAAAATGAAGAACCTGCACGGCCGGCGCAGCATGCTCGTCCTGCGTCCGGCCGACGGCGCCGAAACGACCGCGGCCTGGAAGATGGCCCTGGAAAATAGGAGTACACCCACGGCTCTCATCCTGTCGCGCCAGCCCATCGCCGATTTGCCGGCCCTGCCCGGCTCCACGCGCTTCCAGGACGCCGCCCAGGCACAGAAGGGCGCCTACGTGGTGGTCAAGCCGGAAGGGAAGCCGGACCTGGTTCTGGTGGCCGACGGTTCCGAGGTGGCCACGCTGGTGGCCGCACACCCGGTACTGACCGGGGAAAAGAAACTGAAGGTTCAGATCGTCTCGGCCATTTCCGAGGGGCTGTTTCTCGAACAACCGGACGCGTACCGGGAGACGGTTATCCCCGCCGGCGTGCCCGTGCTTGGGTTGACCGCCGGACTGCCCCTGACCCTGCGTGGATTGGTCGGGCCGCTGGGCAAGGTAGTGGGGTTGGACCGCTTCGGCGCTTCCGCTCCGTTCAAGGTTCTGGACGAGAAATTCGGCTACACCAAGGAAAACGTCGTGGCCCAGGTTGAGATTTACCTGCGCGAATACAAGGACGATCTGGCCCGGCTGACAAAATAAACGAACCGCAACTTTCTACTGTTGTTAACGGGCCCGCCGATGATCACGGCGGGCTTTTTTTGGTGCGCCCGGCAGGGCGCGTTTTACCGGAGAGAGAGGACCGTCCAACGGCTGGCATAAGGCGGATAATCATGATAGAGTTTTTTATATCAAGGGAGCGCGTATGACTGAACGGGAAAAAAGACTGGCCACTGAAAAAAATATCCAGGATTCCTTTCTGTTCTGGAAAACGGGGTTTGTCGGGGTAGTCCTCATTTTGAGCGGGGTCTTTTTCCTGCTCATGAATTTCCAGGTGATCCCCGAAAGCGGCGACCTCAACAACCGCGTGCTGGGGGTCATTTTCTTCATCACCGGCCTGGTATTCACCTTTTTTCAGGGCGGCGGTCGGGGCCTCTTTTGGTTTCTTATCCCGGCGGGCGTGGCCTTTACCCTGGCCATTATCACCCTGATCGTGGGTATCGACATGCTTTTCACCTTCCTCAACCTGGGGTTCTTCTGCCTGGGATTGTCGATCACCTTTCTCCTCATCTTTCTTCTCCGTAAAACCGAGTGGTGGGCGCTGTTGCCCTCGGGGGCCCTGGCGGGCCTCTGCGCCTGGATCGTTACGGCCACGCTACAGCCGCCCGTGGGATTTCATCCGCCGGTGTTCACGTTTTTTGTGGGTCTTTCTTTTCTGGCCATCTTCGCATTCTCCGTACAGAAAGCCAAGATGCGCTGGGCCCTCCTCACCGGCCTTCTTATTACCGCCGCTTCCATCCTGTATTATTTCATCCTCGTTTTTCTGCCCTTTACGGTATTCTGGGCCGTCCTCCTGGTGGCCGCCGGGATCGCCTTGCCCTTCGTCGTCGCTCTCCTGGACCGACGGGCTAGAAACCGTGCTGCCCAAGAATAAGCGGACGCCCGGGACAAGCCGGCGCGAGCGCTGGGAGGGCCTCTGCAAACGCTGCGGCCTCTGTTGTTATGAAAAGGAGGCCGGGCTGTTCAGGACCGTCATCTACTTGTCCCGGCCGTGCGAATACTTCAATAAGCAAACCAAACTCTGCACGGTGTATGAGACGCGTTTCACGACCTGCCGCTGGTGCGCCAAGGTGCGGCTTTGGCATGTGCTGTTTTCGCGCTGCCTGCCCGCCACCTGCGGGTACGTGGAGCATTACACTACATGGCGGCTGGTGCGCGGCGCTCAGATTGAAAAATAAGGTGCCGCTTCCAGGGACGACTTGACTCAACGCTGATTACTTTAGAATCTCCCGCTCCCGGAAGGCCGTGATGCTTACCCGGAACGTACGCGAAAGGCGCTGAATATTCCTCTTCAGAAATGCAAATACTTTTTATGGGTTTTTCTCTTCTATTCATGTGAACCCCCGGGAGGGTGCCGTGGATCCAGCGTTATCCGTCACCCCCCGGCGTCGATTTCCCTTGCTCCTCCCGGTGGGGGGAGCTATATTTGAAAAGACGAAGGCCGGGCGGATTCAGGCTGCGCCGCCGCCTTCGTGGTTTCCATCGCCATACACAAAAAGGGGAAGGGCATGGTCGAACGCCGTAAACACCGCCGGGTTTTATGCAATTTGAAGACGGTTATCGACCGGGCGCTTCCGGACGGCCGCTCCGTCCACTTGGAAATCTTGAGTGAAAGCCTCTCCTGCAGCGGCGTGTTCGTCCTTTCGGAGGATCTTTCACTCTTTGATCTGGGTGAAGACGTGCGCATAAAAATTGAAGATGGTGAAGATTGTTTTTATGATGGGAAGGCGCGCATTGTGCGTTCCGCCCGTTATTTCCTGCAAGATAAAAAAGTGGATCGCAGCGGATTCGGCCTGATGTTTATAGACCCGCCGCCGGATTACCTATCGCGAATCGATCGCCACGTGGAACACAACAATCCCATTATCCTGTGAGCGCTCGCGTGCGCGTTGCCGCTGAGCGGCGGCGGTCGACGATACTCGGGAACCGGAGGCACGTACAGGTTCGTGCGGAAACCTTGGTCGAAGACGTCGTAGAACTTGGTCCAGTATCCCGCCGAGCCGGCGATCGTTATACTTTCGAAATGGATCGTGCCCGCAGAGGGTGTGCGGCGCAATTTATAGACGGTGCGGTCCGACCAGTTTTCAATCGTATTGAAGCCCCAGCTTCTCAGTCGGCGCCGGGATTCCCGCGCACCCGTCGGCCGTCATCGCCAAGACCGCGGCGAGAATTATAATGCTTCTCATATGCAACCGGCGGTACTCGAGTTTGATCGGCCGCCGGCGACATATTCCACCTTTATTCCAGAGAGTTCATGAAATCCCGTACCGCTTTTTGCTGGAGGCTTTTTATGGTCCCCTCTTTTTCCATTTGTTTGAGTACGGCGGTAAGCGGTTCCACCAGGCGTTTGTTTTTTACGTTCAGGCAATGGAACAACGGGGACTGCACGATCGGCGGCTCGAGCATGGTAATGCCCCTCAACTTCAGCTTCTTAATCGTCTGCAGTCCCGACAGGTTGGTCTCGATGACCACGTCGGTACGTCCTTCGTCCAGTTTTTTAAAGAGCTGGTCCAACGCCGCCACGGCCTCCGCCTTTGTGCCTTTGACGAGGTTGTCTTCGATTATCTTGATGCCGATCCGGTAGCCCACCGTGTAGGGGAGAAGGCTTTTCCAACCGGTAACCGGGAATTTTTTCCCTTTCGTGAACACATGTTCGTCAATTGTGACCACGGGGACCGGAATGACGATGAGATTGGGATAGGCTTTGGAAATATCCTTTTTCCGGTACAATTCACCGTCCACTTGCCCGCTGTTTGAAGACTGGAGGGCTCGTTCTCCGGGCATGGTTTGTACCACAAGTTTCATGCCCAGGCGCCGGTACGCCTCCTTCATGACGCTTTGGGCGATGGGCGTCACGCTGCCCTTCACCGTGGAAATGACGATAGTCTGAGCGTGTCCCGCAACGTTCGCCGTCAGGAACATCCCCAGCACAAGAACCGCTTTGTGACCATGTTTCATGATCGAACCTCCTTGCCCGCCGCGTGCGAATTCTCATAATCCAAGCGGCGGTAGAAACTCTACGTGTACGATTTGGTTATCTCGGTGTTTTTTTATTCCGGGCTACGGAACGCGTTATGGTCAGAGCCGGTCACCGGCGGCGGTGTCCTGGCATGTATTCCCGTTTCCGGCTTCTCTACATCCTCTTATTTCATTGTAGGCCGCGTCCGTTGGCTTGTCAAATAAATCGGGACGACGCCGGGTTTTGCCATTGTCGTTTGTTCGTCGGGAAACGGGTACGGCGTGTTTGCCAGGCGGAGTGTCCTGGTGTACGGCACGGGTGCGCCGCGGAATCAATACGAAAACCCGCTCTCCCCGATGAACTCGCGCAGGATGCTTTTCTCAGGCACCCGGGTGGGGGGGTAGGGGATGACGTTACTCAAGAAAGCCAGGAGACGGCGCGCTTCCGCATACTCGATCACGTCAGGTTTGATCGTCTTCAGAAGCGGCTCCACGTAGACCTTGAGCACGGCCAGTTCGTAATCGAGGCTGGAGTTGAAGGCGATGTCCGCGTTGTTCTGGAAGGGAAAGATATTGCGGTCCTCGCCGCGCCGAACCGAGGGCCAGCGTGTCAGGGTGTCGTACGCGCCGTAATTTCTGAAAAGACTGTCGCGCACCAGGCGGCGCAGCAGCCGCACGTCCGTGGTGGGAATGCGGTTGTGATCGTCCAGGTTGAGTTGGGTGAGGGCGGAGACGTAGATCTTGAATTTCCCCTCCGGGGGCACGGCGTCGGCCAGGTTGTCGTTCAAGCCGTGAATTCCTTCCAGGATGAAGATCGCCCCCGCTCCGGGGGTGATGATACGTCCCTTGGGCTTGGGGGCACCGGTGGTGAAGTCAAAAAGCGGGGTCTCGGTCGCTTCTCCCCGGATCAGCCGGGAGAGGTCGCCGTTGAGGCGCTGCAGATCCAGGGCGTGCAGGCTTTCAAAATCGGGCCGGCCCTCTTCGTCGGTCGGCGTTCGGTCCCGCGGCAGGTAATAATTATCCAGGGAAAGGGGCACGGGATTGAGTCCCAGCGCCTTGAGTTGAATGGTGAGTTTCTTGCTGAAGGTGGTTTTGCCCGAGGAAGAGGGTCCGGCCACGAGCACCACGCCCGCTCCGGGAAACCGGCCACGGATCCGGTCGGCGATTTTGGCCAGCTTCATCTCATGCAGGGTCTCGGCGATGTCGATAAACTCGCCGATTTCGCCCGCTTCGATTTTCCGGTTGAGCGACCCCACGCAGTTGATGTTGAGAATCCTGCCCCAGTGTTTGTATTCGCGGTAGACCGAAAAGAGCAGCGGATTGTCCTCAAAGGGAGCCAGTTCCTCCGGAGCGGCCAGGGGCGGGTAGCGGAGAATGAATCCCGGGGGGTAGTGTTTCAGTGCGAAGGCGGCCAGGACGCCCGTGCGGGGCACGAGGGGCGCGTGCGCGATATCAAGGTACCCGTCGCACACCGTGACCGGAATTTTGGCCTCGTTCCTGTTCTTGAGAAGCAGTCCGGCGTCGGGCTGGTTGTGCTCCGCGAAATGGGCCACCGCTTCCGCGTAGGAGAGATTGATTCTTTCGATGGGCCGGTCCTCCTCCACCAACCGGCGCATGGCGGCGGTGAGTTGCTCGAGGTCTCCGTCGGAGACGTTCGGAAGTCCGTCGTAATCATAGTAGTAGCCTTTGCCCAAAGAATGTCCGATGACCAGCCGGCGGCGGGGGAACACGCGCGTGGAAGCCACGGCCAGGAGGTAGCAAAGCGAGCGCCGGTAGAGGTTCATGCCTTCACGGGAACGGAGGGTGACGGGACGGATGACGCTTGTGACATCCACCTTGTAGGAAAGGCTGGTTATCTCGTTGTTGACGTAGGCGGCCAACGGGGGAGGGTCGGCGTACGAGCCATGGCTTTCAAGAATTTCCTCCACCGTGGTCCAGCGCGGGAATTCGGAGATACTGTCGTCGGGAAACGTGATTCGTGTGTTCATAGTGAGGTTAGTCTATGCAATGCCCCGCGCTTTGGCAAGCTCGGCCCTTCGACAAGCTCAGGGTGACTGGGGGTTTACTTTTACGATATGTGCGGTCGTTCGCCTTCTTCGAGCACCCGGAAGACGCTGGTGCCGGAATGTTCGGAGGTCTGGATGATCACCGGTTCGGTCATCTGCACGCCGTTCTTGTCCACCAGGATCTTGACGATGGGGCATTTGGGGTTGGCCGAGTTGGTTTTCACCACCACCCCCACCGCGTTGTTGGAAAGGCGGACGTAGGTGCCCACGGGGTAGAGCGAGATGGAGAAGATGAGCGCCTTGAGCACGTTTTCATCATAGCGGTTCTTGTTGTTTTTTATGAGGTCGATGATGCCGTGGTGGCCGTCCAGCGAATCCTTGAAGGGCCGGTCAGCCGTGATGCCGTCGAAGGAGCAGGCTACGGCCACAATGCGCGAGTAAACCGAAATCTGTTCCCCTTTGAGCGCCCGCGGGTACCCGGATCCGTCCAGGCGCTCATGGTGTTCGATGGAAACCAAGGCCAGGGTCTCCGGAATCCCGAGGGCCTTCAGGCTTTTATACCCGGCGATGGTGTGGGCCAGGATGCTTTTCTTCTCCGAGGGGTCGAGCGGCCGGTCGTTCATGTAGAGGGCGGGCGGCAGGCGCAGCATGCCGATGTCGTGGAGGATGGCGGCGATGCCGAGTTCGATCAGCCGGTGCGGCGGCAGCTTCAGGACGCTGCCGATGGCCAGGGAGAGGAGCGTGGTGTTGACGCTGTGGTTGTACAGGTAGTTATCAGTGGGGTACCTGAGCTCGTTGAAGCGCAGGATGAAGTCCTTGTGCTTCTTCACGTTCTCGATGACGACCTTGATTTTTTCCGTGAGCGTGCCCATCATAAGCTCGTTCTTGGCTAAAAACGTGGTGAAGAGCTCCTTGGTGAAATTGAGCAAATCGAAGTAAAACTTGACGATCTGCTCCTTGTCGTTCTTTTCCTGGATATCTTCGTCAAGCGTGTATTCGATCGTCTCCGGTTCCTCCTGCTTGACGACCTCTGATCTTCCGGCCGGCACCCCGTGGGTGTACAGCGCGGTGTAGTTCCATTTCTTCAACCGCTCGATGAGGGCTTCATCCACCGTGGTTTCCGGGGTGAGGAGAATGAACGTGTCGTCGAGAAACACCGGTTCGGTGAAATTCATGTTGGGCATGAGGCTGTCGACCCGGACGCTGTTCATCTTACAAGGCTCCTGTTGACTCTCCTTGACATTATACTATACCATGCTTGGGAATCATAGGGGAAAACCGGTGAAATTTAAGGTTATATTCATCATTTTTAATATCGTCATCATTGCGGCGTTTGTTCTCATCTTTCTGTCCCCGTTGTTTGTGATGGGACCCTCGGGGTTTCTCATGCTGCTCGGTCAGAATTACCTCATCGCCGCGGCTTTTTGCGTGTTCCTGATCGGATTCAATGTCTTCTTCATCAAGAACTGGCGCTATTACTCGTATCTGGAAAACGAAGACTGGAGCGCGCTGGTCACCTACCTTGAGCATTGCATATACCGCCGCCGGTCCACCCGCGTGGGGTTCATCCGCACCCTGCTCAACGCCTATATCGTCACCTCGAATATGAACGGCATCGCCCGGCTGCAGAAGCACTTTCTAGAAAGAAAGGCCGGCATCATCGGCCGCTTCTCCCTCCAGTTTTCCATTCCCTACCTCCTCTCCAGCAAGCCGGCGGAAGGGGAGGCCTTCTTCGCCAGTCTGGTCAACCAGCCGGGCACCCATCACCGGGAATGGATGCGCTGGAATCTGGCCTTCTGTCTCCTCCAGCAAAACAAAACCGAGCCGGCCCAGCGTGAATTGATCGCCCTCCTGGACTATCAGTCTGATTTCGTCCTCACCCTGCTCGTCCTCTACCTGCTGGAGCCGTATACCAAAAAGGGCGGAGAGATCGCGGAAAGGGTGTCGCGCGAACTGGTGGCCTGGCGCGGCCGAATTACCCGGCAGCGTTGGGATGCCCTCTTCGAAGACGCCAAGAAGAACATCGAAGTCCTCATGCTCTCCCGCATTATCGGGGACGCGAGCGCCTGGTTCTTTCAGGAAGACGTGAAGCAGCGGCCTTCCCGCTGAAATCCCTGATTGCCAAAACATGTCATCAAGCGGTACACTATGATGAAAATCAAATGATTTCCATCATTTCCGATTATAGTGGTTTTCTATTCCCCAACATCAGAGCACGATAAGACATGACGTCGGTAGTGGAAACAGAAAACCATTGGTTATGGAGTATATTTCCATGGTAGAAGGCCTTTCCAAACGCATTGCCGGCGACTGGTCGGAGTTGAGTCAGATGGGGCTCACCCTGGACGCCCTGGCCGGCTATTTTGTCCTTCCCCCCGATGTCGTCTCCGCCGTGGCCCGTGATGTGTCCGCCTCGGTCGAGCACGGTGTGGTGGAATACAAGGAAAAAATCCTCCAGCCGTTCTTCGGTGTCCTGGAGGACATGAAATTCAAATCAGTCGCCTTTGACGAGTTGGGACGCCAGCGCGACGGGTTGAACAAGGTGCTGCTCGTAACCATGATTGAACGGCTCTTCGCCGCGGGCGCCATCGGCGGCGTGGAGCGGGAGTCCGCTTCCGCGACGGACACCGCCTCCGCGGAGCATGCCGCGCAGGAGGACCTCAAGGTCATCCTGGCCGATGTGATGGCCCGCGTCCGCGGGGAACCGTCGCTTAAAACGCACAAGTCGGTCAAGCTCATTCTCACGCAGCTGGCCATTTACCAGCGTGAGCGGGAAACCATGGAAAAGCTCCTGCCGCATATCAAGGACCCGGCCAAGGCGGCCTCGTCGCGGCGTAATTTCCACCGGACTTTCGCCGACATCTCCCGGAACATCGCCAAGCATTACGCCCAGTTCCTGGAGGAGGAGCGGCGGCGGACGGAGAAGCAGGACCGTCTCGACCTGGGAGCGCTTCCGTGGAAAAGGCTCTTGCCCCTGCTCACCCGGGAGTCGCGGGAGTTCCTCCGGCTGCGTTCCACGCTGGACTTCGCCCTGGAGGGCAAATACAAGGTGCGGGAAATCTGCGTGCATATGTATAATGAAAAGAAAGCCTTCTTCGACCTGTTGGGAGAGGAATCAAGCGCCTTGGTGAAACTGGCCTCGGGCAACCCGGCCGGCCGGCAGATCCACGCCGCCCTGGCCGCGGAGACGGCGGCGGCCCTGGAGAAGATGGAACGACGGGGCTGGTCCGTAGAGGGGCCCCCTTCGTCCTGAAATCAGATATGGGGAATATTCAGCGTACGTCCAGTATGGAATAGGGGCGTTGATCGGCGTCGGCCGCCACCCGGTCATTGAGGGGATCGGTCCGGTGGACGCCGTTGACCGTGAAGCCATAATAATGCCGCCCGGGCAGCAGCCGGAGACGGATGGTGAACAACCCCGGAGACGATTCCTTCAAGGGGTGGGTGAAGGGATCGTAGGCGTTAAAGTCTCCGGCAATGGTGACCACTGAGCCGCTTTCCGCCGTCAGGCTGAATTCGACCAGTCCGTCCCCCACTAGACGCGGACCGGCGGCCAACGCCACGGCCGGAGCGGTCCTGGTATACTGAAACACGGAAAACGTAATACCGCCCGCGTCCGTTTCCCGCAGGGGATTAACATGATCGAAGGTCCAGACCCCGTCGATCATGAACCGGTAGAGGACCGTCTGGCTGCCCGCCGGAGCGCTCAGGGCCAGCACGTATACGCCGTTTTCGTTTTTGCGGAAGGGGTGGAAGATCCGGAAATCCTCGTGGCTGAAGCGGGCGCCCACCAGCCGGGCGGCGGGGCGGGGCGCGCAGGTAAGAATGATAAAATCCCCGAACAGCCGGGGCGGCTGGGCCCGGGAGATGTCCTGAAGATAGAGATTGAGGTCGATCGATTCCGATTCGCCCACGGTGTCGCCCAGGCATATGACCGCCATGAGCAGGGTCGCCGCAATAATTTTTATGCGCATGACATCTCTTCCTTAACGTCCCGTACCCACGCCTGCCGCCGCTGAATTGGTTTCCCCAGTCACGGTGGACTTTTTCACAGGACTCATTATACTGGGAACTTCGAAAAACCCTCTCTTTTAGGGAATGGAATGTTTTCGAAGTTCCCAGGAAGTCGAATCCTAGAAAAACAGTAGTTTTTCTAGGGTTCCTATTTATAAATCGGAAAAAAGTGGTTTTATCTTTACAAAGACTCATTTATGGGGCCGTTTTTTCCGATTTATTATAGAAGAGGGGCCAAAATCCGGTCCCGCGTCCCGGGAACGGCCGGAATGTCCGCGCCGGGCAGAGCGCGCGGTGCACCGACGAGCGGAAACGATAATGCCGAAGCTGGAAGACATTGAGCGGTTGAAAAAAATAGTCGACTCACTGGGTAATGAACAGACCGTCCGCCAGGAGCGGGGGGAGACGGTGGAGGAGGTGGCTCCTCCCGAACAGACCCTTTCGTCCGACCTCGAGGACCTGCTGGGCATTTCCGGCGGCCAAGGGGCCGAACCACCCGCCATCGATCTCTCCTCACTGGACGCCACCCCCGTGTCGGAGGATCTCCAGCTGGACGATATTTCCCAGGCGCTGGGCGAAAACGGGGAGCAGGTTCCCGATACCGAAGAGGCCATGGGTCTGGACGTGCTTCCGGAAAC
>CAYQRT010000018.1:14846-20329 GCA_964419695.1 uncultured Spirochaetaceae bacterium
GAGGGCGGTGAGGAACTTCCCGCGTTTGATCTTTCTGATTTTCAGATTTCCGAACCCGGTCCCGAGGAACCGGCCGAGATTCCTCCGTCCGTTCCCGCGGAAGGTGCGGGATTCGAACAGCCGGAAAGCGATTCACTCATGCCTCCGGCAGAGGCGCTTTTTGACCAGGAGACGGCCGAATTGCCCTCGGCTCCGGAGGAGACCACGGCCGATACCGGCGGCGGGCTCGACCAGTTCGACCTTCCCGATTTCGCCGACCTGGGCGGGCCCGGCGAGGAGATTGAACCGGAGGCGGCGCCGGGAACGAGCGATCTGGAAGCACAGATGTTCGACCTGCCGGAAGGCGAAGACACGGGTCCCTTGGCCCCGGAAACCGAAGGCGCGCCCGGCGGCGATCTGGATTCGTTTGAGATGCCCGATCTCTCCGAAATCGAGGAGGGTTTTTCGGCCGAGCCGCCGACGGCGCCCGAGGAACCGGCCGCACCGGACGATCAGGGGATCGATGAATTCCAGCTTCCCGATTTCAGCCTGCCGTCGGAACCGCCGGCCGAAGCCGGGGGGGCCGAACGGGAGACTCCGCCGGCCGCCGGTATCCAGGAATTGGCCGGCGCCGAGGAAGATTTCTCCATTTCCCAGGGCGAATTCGATAACCTGCAGGCCACCCTCGCCACCCTGCCGCTCAATTTGAAGATCATTATTGAGGAACTCATCGGTGAAAAGGACCTGAAAGGTCCGCGCCTTAAGCGGCTGTTGGATGCGTTAATCGCCGGCGAATCCCCCAAGGCCTTGGCCGATGTAGTCTCATCGATCACGGGGCAAAAAATCATCCTGCCCAAGAGTTTCGAGAAGCAAACGGGCCTGGCCTTTGAACGGGACCGGGAGAGTTTCGCGTATTTCCTGCGTACTCATGGGCTGAAAGCGCTGGCCGTCATCGGCATTGTGGCGGCGGCCTTCTTCATTCTGGTTGTGGGCGGGTACCGCTATGTCTTGCAGCCCCTGCTGGCCATGCCCGTCTACGACCGGGGGTACGAGGACGTTCTGGCCGGCCGCCTGGAGGAGGGACAACGCAAGTTCGACCAGGCCTCCCGGATCTGGGACTCCCGCGACCAGTATTACCGTTTCGCTGACGCCTATCGCGAACATGCGCCCGGGGCCCTCACGTATCCCGACAACCTGTACCGGCGGCTGCTCAAGCGCCATCCGGGGGACGTACGCGGTACGATCGACTACGCCCGTCTCAAGACCCTGCAAATGAAATACGCTGAGTCGCGTGATCTTCTGGAGGGGGGACTCCTGCTCCGCGACATGAACAACTTTGACGGTCTGGCCGCCTGCGCCGACAATTATCTGGCCTGGGCGGAGCAGGATCCCGCCAAACTCAAGGACGCCGAGTACTACTACGGTACGTTGGTGGAGCGGCATGGTCAGCGTACCGAGGCCTGGCTCAAGCTGTTGGAATTCTTTATCCGTTCCGAGCGCCTGGTAGCGGCCGCGGGCGGGACCGCGCCGGACAACACCCGCCAGGTCATCCGCGGGGCTCTGGAACTCAAGCGCCGCGGATATAACGTGGTCGATCCCGGCATCTATACACTGATCGCCGAATACTTAACTGACAAGAACGAATTGGACCAGGTCCCCGAACTCCTGGACAAGGTTGAAGGCGCTGCGCCCGGCTACGCGCTGGCCGCCTATGAGCGGGCCCGCTATTACCGCCGCACGGGCGAGACGAACCGCGAACGTACCGCCCTGGAGAGGGCCGTCGATCTTTTCAGGAATCCGGAGCCCGACCGGGGGCGCGGCTACCTGCTGGCCGACGAACGCCGTCACTCGGCCGAACGCGCGGCCAAGATGATCCTGGCGCAGACCCGGCTGGGTGAAATCTACGCGGGCCAGGGCAAGCCGGAGTTGGCCGAAGACCTGCTGTTGGAGGCCCAAGCCCTCTACGAGAACCGCGCCTATGAATTGAAGGGAACCCGTTTCGCGGCGGGGGGCGCCTTCGGCCGCATCTACTACGACCTGGGCAATATTTCGCTGGGCAACAACAACCTGGACCGCGCGCTCATTTTATACGGCAAGGCTGAGGAGAACGGGTTTTCGGACCCCGACCAGACCTACAAGAAGGGATTCATCCAGTATCATCGCGCCGACTACGACGCGGCCCTCCTGGAATTCCATAAGGCCAACGGAGAGTTGCCTGAGAACGAAAACGTCCTCTTCGCCCTGGCCACCACCGAATACCGTCGCCGCCAGTACCAGATCGCCGAGGGATACTACCTCTACGCGGCCAAGCTGATGCGGGACCAGGTGGACGCCGTCCCCGATTTACGCCCGGAGGACAATCCCCGCGACCTGAACCTGCTGACCAATCTCTACGTCACGTACAACAACCTGGGGTGCACCTATTTCAAGCGGTCAACCAACAGGCGCGATCATCTCACCACCGAAGCGCTCGATTACCTCCACCAGGCGTCCGAAATCTATGACGTGATCTCCCGGTACCCGGACAGCCTCAAGCGCTATGAGGACACCATGGTGGTCAAGCGCCGGGGCGGCGAACGTCTGCCCAACCAGCAGCGGGTGGCGCCTCCCTTCTATAACGAAGACATCATCTTTCACGACAAGGCCGGTAAGGTTTTCCTGAACGAACGGTTGGACGTCATCATTTACGATCTGGCCTACCCCGACCTGAACAGCCCCAAGATCATCGGCGGCGACCGCCGCCCGGGAAGCTGATACCCGCTTCTTCCTCTCTTCTTCGTGTGCTTCGCGTCTTCGTGGTTAGCCCTCTTCCCCGCCGGGGAGCATATCCTCCATCATGATCGCCTTCACCTTCAGGAATTGTTCGCACAAGCGGGTGTCGCCCGCAAACGTTATCAATGCCCGGGCCTGCTGCGGCTGGAGGCTCCGCGTGAGCAGTTTCCAGGCCGTGACCTGGGAAAGGGTTATCTCGGACGCGGGCACGGCGTCGCCGCCTTCTATCAAACGCCATCCGCCGGGTTCCCGAATAAGTTGCCATACCCCGCCTGAGCGCCCGGTGACGTGGATGAGCACGGACGTGCCGGGCGCGGCGGGCGTCTCATGATACCAGAAGGGCAGGGCCTGCATGAGGATGCGGAGTACCGTATGCAGACAGCGACGGCCGGCCAGGGGCCGCGCTCCCACCGCTTCCCGGATCTGTGCCTGGTGGTGCCACCGTTCCGTGAATTCGCGGGCCGCGTCGAACCAGTTGGACGAGGCGCTTTCTCCCGCCCAGGTGACCGCGTAGAAGGCCGGGGCGCGCGGCGGAAGCCGCTTGAAGAAGCGCGCCAGCTTCCGTTCCGACGCGGCCAACAGGTCGGTAATCACGCGCGGACTCAAGGCGGCGCTTGTCCGTTCCCACTCCTCATTCGTGCGTGCGATAATCCGGGAAACGACCGAAAAAGCGGGCTCGGTGTCGGACGGTTCGTTATCGTCAGCCGGGAAACCGGGGGGGAGCAGTCCATCGCGTTGGCGGGAAAGACGGGCCAGGCCGGTTTGCAGCAGGTGCGCGGCTATGTCCTTGACGGTCCAAGTCGGATAACACGTCCGGGCCGCCCACTGTTCCGGGGTGAGGGAGCGGAGCAGTCTGATAAGGCGACGTGCCAATGGTAAAAATAGGTGGCTAGTCTTTATCACGAACGTCTTTTGCTTATCCTTTTCGTGTACGTCGTAACTTCGCGGTCAATTCTACCTGGCGGATGAGCCGGTGTACCCGCACGCAACCACACAAGATATTCCCCGTTTGCCCGTTTCAGGCTTCCACGTCGAACATCCACCCGTACTTGTCTTCGACCGCGCCGTACTGGATGCCTTTAAGGGTGTGCAGGAGTTCGCGGGTGGTGTCGCCCATCTTCCCGCCATTGAATACGGCGGTGTTGCCCTGGTGGGTGATCGAATCGATCCAGGAGATGCCGGCGGCCGTGCCGGTGACGAAGACTTCTCTGGATTCCGACTGGGCCTCTTCGATGGCGATGCGGCGCTCCTCGGTCTTGATCCCCGCGTCCGCGGCGATGGCGAGAATGGATTTACGCGTGATGCCGGGCAGGATGGTGTCGCCCAGGGCGGGCGTAACCAGGACTCCGGATTTGAGAAGGAAGAAGATGTTGCAGGACGAGCCTTCCTCCACGTATGTGCCTTCGCGGGCGTCGAGGAAGACGGCCTCCATGTATCCTTGCGCCTCGGCCTTTTTCTTGGCCAGGGTGGCGGCCACGTAGTTGGCGTCGCACTTGATCCAACCGGTGCCGTGGGGCGTGGCGCGCACCATCTCCGTGGTGACCGCCGAAGGCTTGGCCGCGTGAAAGTAGGTGCCCACGTGGGTGGTGACGATGATAATGTACGGGTGCCGGGAGATGCCCAGACCGATGGCCCCCTCCGAATAGGAGAAGGGGCGGATGTACACCGAGTGGCCGTCGACGAAGTTGTTTTTCTCCCACCCCGCGTCATACACCGGGGCGAAGCCGATCTTTTTATTGAGGGCCACCGTCTTTTTTACCGCGGTCAGGAAAAGTGCGGGAGGGTAGGGGGGCATCATCAGGCCTTTCATGGACGTTTCCATGCGCCGGGCGTTTTCATCCGGGCGGAAAAGCTTGAGACGGCCGTCCTTCTGGGGGAAGGCCTTGAGGCCCTCAAAACAGCCCATACCGTATTGGGAGGTGTAGTTGACCAGGGGGAGTTCAGGGAAAGAATTACGCTGACTCAGGAGTTCGGCCCGGCGGCCGTTGTCCAGTTTCATTTCTTCCTGCGGGGTGAGATGCGGCTTCTCCTGATACTCTTCCTGCCATTCGTTAGTCTCGGTGTACGCGGCGACGTACACGTGCGGATTCACTTCCAGTGTAAAGCCCTTGGCCATGACATGCACTCCTTACACAAACAATAAAATGATTTTATACTCCATAGCCAATGGTTTTCTGTTTCCGTGACCGACGGCATTCCTCATCTTGTTATGATGTAAGGAAATAGAAAACCATTATATTCGGAAATGCTTAATCATCATTCGATGTTCAGCATAGTGGACTAGGCCCGGGGCGTCAACAATTTTTTCCGCAGTCAAGGTGAACGTATAGGGACAGGTTGAACTGCTACCGGAACGGAGCCGGTGATGCATGCTCCTCCGTACCCGGTGTAGTCATATACTCCATGGTGAGGCGCAGGGGGAGTTCGTCCGCCGGCAAAACAAGCTTAAGCCAGTCTCCCCGGCGTTCAACCGCGGCCGCGTCCATGTCCCGGGAATTGAGGTTGATCCTGAATGGGATACGCTGCGTTCCGCAGCCGGCGATCCTGAGCTGGATCCGGGAGAATTCGTGAAATGGTTTCTCCAGCCGTCCCTCGGTTCGTTCAATAGTCAACGCGATGGTCTTTTCCGTGTCGCGGCCGGTAACCGTGACCAACGAATACAGTCCCTCCCGGTAGGCGAAGCCGGTTCCGTCGTCGATATAGAGTTCCCCGCTGAAGGCCGCGTCCGGATA
>CAYQRT010000019.1:0-20150 GCA_964419695.1 uncultured Spirochaetaceae bacterium
ACTGACGCCTTGAGCGACATGCGATGCCCCCGCTCAGCGGAAAGGCCTGGCCGTAGTATCGTGTTGGTTGATAAAAATCGCTTGAACCGCATTCGCGTAAAAAAAAACGCCCGACGCTGGCATGAGCATCGGGCGTTGTGTGAGTATCCTCTCAAAAAGACAATTACTTCTTGCCTTTTCTAAAAGTTTTTTTTATCGCTTTCTTGGCGGGCTTCTTGGCTTTCCTTTTGGCCGCCGTCTTCTTGACCGGTTTTTTACCCGATCTCTTCACGGTTTTCCTGGCGGTTTTTTTGGCCGATTTCTTGACGGCTTTCTTGGCTGTTCTTTTCACGGCTTTTTTTACTGTTTTTTTGGCCTTTTTCTTGGCGGCTTTCTTAACCGTTTTCTTCACTGCTTTTTTGGCCGGCTTCTTCGCCTTTTTCTTGGCGACCTTCTTCACCGCCTTCTTGGCTTTTTTCGGACCAGCCGGCTTTTTAGCCGCGCTCCGCTTCTTGGACGCGGTCGGTTTCTTGGCTGCCGCCGGTTTCTCCGCCAGCGCTCCTTGAGCGCCCTCCAGAGCCGCCTGGGCCGCGGCCAACCGGGCGATGGGCACGCGGAAAGGAGAACAGGATACGTAGTTCATGCCCACCCGGTGACAGAACTTGACTGAATCGGGATCGCCGCCGTGTTCGCCGCAGATACCGACCTTGAGTTTGGGCCGCACCGACCGGCCGCGGCTGATACCCAGCGCGATCAGTTCGCCCACGCCTTCCTGGTCCACCGACTGGAACGGGTCCACCGGCAGGATCTTCTTGGTGAGGTAGTCGGGCAGGAAGCCGCCGATATCGTCGCGGGAGAAGCCGAACGTCATCTGGGTCAGGTCGTTGGTGCCGAAGGAGAAGAATTCCGCGGTCTCGGCCATTCTGTTGGCGGTGAGGGCCGCGCGCGGGATTTCTATCATGGTGCCGTACATGAAGGGTATTTCCTTCATGCCCAGTTTTTTGCATGTCTCGCTGTAGACCTTGTCCACCAGCGCCTTCTGGTTCTTCAGTTCGTCCGTGGTGCAGGTGACCGGGATCATGATCTCCGGGAAGGCCTTGGTGCCTTCTTTGATGAGTTCGCCGGCCGCTTCCAGGATGGCCCGCACCTGCATCTCGGTGATCTCAGGATACGTGACGCCAAGGCGCACGCCGCGGTGGCCGAGCATGGGGTTGTTTTCCCTTAAGCCCTCGGCCCGTTTGGCCAGTTCACCCTGGTCCACGCCCAGTTCCGCGCCCAGGGCGGCCAATTTGTCCGCCGAATGGGGTACGAACTCGTGCAAAGGCGGGTCAAGGAGACGGATGGTGACCGGCAGTCCCTTCATCACCTTCAAGGTAGCCTTCATATCGTTTTTGACAAATACGGAGAGTTCTTCAAGCGCCCGGCGGCGTTCGTTGAGCGTTTTACTCATGATCATCTTTCTCAGCAGGAAGAGCGGCTTGTCCGAGCCTTCGCCGTAAAACATGTGCTCGGTGCGGAAGAGGCCGATGCCTTCGGCCCCGAACTGCAGCGCCTTGGCCGCGTCCTTGGGCGAATCCGCGTTGGTGCGCACGCCCAGCTGTTTGACTTTGTCCACCAGCTTCATCAGGTCACGGTAGGACTCGTTGTGCTCCAGGTCCACGTCCACCAGGTTGAGGGCGCTCTCATAGACCAAGCCCTTGGTGCCGTTCAGGGAGATCCAGTCGCCTTCCTTCACGACCGCGCCGCTCTTGGTGTGGAACGACTTACCGTCGTCGTCTATCTCCAAATCGCCGCAGCCCACGATGCAGCATTTACCCCAACCGCGCGCCACCAATGCCGCGTGTGAGGTCATGCCGCCCTTGGAGGTCAGGATGGCCTGGGCCTTGTGCATGCCGTCCACGTCTTCCGGAGAAGTCTCCTCGCGCACGAGGATGACTTTCTCTCCCCGCGCCGCCCAGGCGACGGCCGATTCCGAAGTGAAAACCACCCGGCCGGTGGCGCCGCCCGGTCCGGCGGGCAGGCCCTTGGCGATGGCCCGGGTGGCCAGCTCCGCCTTGGGATCGATCATGGGCAGAAGCAGCTCCACCAGTTGGTTGGGAGCCACGCGCTTGACGGCCGTCTTCTCATCGATGAGTTTTTCCGCGAACATCTCGGTGGCCATGCGCACGGCGGCCACGCCGTTGCGCTTGCCTACGCGGCACTGCAGCATGAAAAGCTTGCCCTTCTCGATCGTGAACTCGATGTCCTGCATATCATGATAGTGCTTTTCCAGGCGCATCTGGATGGAGTCGAGTTCCTTATAGATGGCGGGCATGGTGTTGTGCAGGGTGGGCAGGCTGCGGCTCTGGTCGTTCTTGGAATATTCGTTGAGGGGCGCCGGGGTGCGGATGCCGGCCACCACATCTTCTCCCTGGGCGTTGACCAGGTATTCACCGTAGAACTTGTTTTCGCCGTTGCCGGGGTTGCGGGTGAAGGCCACGCCCGTGGCGCAGTCGTTGCCCATGTTGCCGAACACCATGGTCTGCACCGTTACGGCCGTGCCCCATTCGTCGGGGATCTTTTCAATGCGGCGGTACTCGACCGCGCGCTTGCCGTTCCAGCTCATAAACACGGCGCCGATGCCGCCCCACAACTGCTCCAGGGGATTTTCCGGAAAGGGTTTGCCGAGTACGTCGCGAACGATCTGTTTGAATTCGGCCACCAGGGCCTTCAGGTCGTCGGCGGAGAGTTCGGTGTCGAGCGTGTAGCCCTTCTGTTTCTTGACTTGTCCCAGACGCTCGTCCAGAATCTTACGCACCCCCTTGCCGCCCTTGGGCTCGATGCCCTCGGCCTTTTCCATGACCACGTCCGCGTACATCATGATGAGGCGGCGGTAGGCGTCATAGGCGAAGCGGGGGTTCTTGGTCTGGGCGATCATGCCCTGCACGGTGGTGTCGTTCAGGCCCACGTTGAGGACCGTGTCCATCATGCCGGGCATGGACTTGCGCGCCCCGGAGCGGACGGAAACCAGCAGCGGGTTCTTGGCGTCGCCGAAGACTTTACCCATCAATTTCTGCACCTGGGTCAGGGCCGCGTTTACCTGGGCCTTCAGTTCGACCGGGTATGAACGCTTGTTCTGGTAATAGTAGGTACAGACCTCGGTGGTGATGGTAAACCCGGGGGGGACGGGCAGTTTCAAGGCCGGATGACCGGCCATTTCCGCCAGGTTGGCGCCTTTGCCGCCCAGCAGATTTTTCATGGACTCTTTACCGTCGGCCTTGCCTCCGCCGAACGAGTACACGTATTTCATATTCGCCATTATACTATACCTCCGGAATAAAATGGGATGTGTAAGCGATAGATCAATTTAAAATAAATACGCTCATCTGTCAATCAACGCGTGTCCCAGGCTGTTTTTGGCGCAAAAAAAACCCCGGGAACAGTCCCGGGGTGGGGTCGTTGGCCCAAATTAATTCATGATATAGGATTTCAGAAGCTGGCTGCGCGTCGGATGCTGCAGCCGCTTGATGGCTTTCTTTTCTATCTGCCGGATACGCTCCTTGGTCAGGCGGTATTTGTCCCCGATTTCCTTCAGGGACATGGGCCGCTTGCCGTTCAACCCGAAGCGGTACTGGAGAATTTCCGCCTCCTTGTCCGAAAGCGTGGCCAGGATCATGTTGATGTCCTCACGCAGCGACTTCTCGATGATCGCCTCGTCCGGAGCCGTGTAGCGGTCGTTTTCCACAAAATCCCCCACCTGACTGGCGTCCTTGTCCTGATTGACCGGCGACTCCAGGGAGATAAGGTCGCGGGAAATATTAATCAGGTCCGAGACGTGGCTCTTGTCCAGGTCCAGGATGTCCGCTATCTCCTTGATCTCGGGATCCATGCCGTTTTCGGACTGCAGGGTCTTGCGGGCCTTTTCAATCTGCACCAGTTCATTGGCCCGGTTGAGGGGCAGCCGGATCATGCGGGATTTCTCGCAGATGGCCTTGAGGATGGCCTGGCGGATCCACCACACCGCGTAGGAAATGAAATGGTATCCGCGCTCCACGTCAAAGCGCTCGATGGCGTTCATGAGTCCGATGTTGCCTTCGCTGATGATATCCACCAGGGGTAATCCCTGATTCTGGTATTTCTTGGCCACGTTCACCACAAAACGGAGATTGGCACGGATCAGGACCTCCTGGGACTTTTTATCGCCTTTGGCCGCCTGGCGGGCGTGACGATCCTCTTCCTCACGGGTGAGTAGAGGTATGCGATTTATCTCTTTCAGATAGATGGAAAGGACATTTTCATCATCTGATAATAAAGATTTTTCCTTTTTTTTCTTGATTGTCGCAGCCATAATAAACTCCTATCACATATATATGAGGCAAGATTCATGCCACATATAAAATTTATCGCGTCAAATAATTTATTATTGAGTATGAAATTATTTTCGCCGTTTTTTCTGATGTGAAATACTATTTTGTTGTTGTGTCAAGATGCCACATTCACTAAAAAAAATGCTTTTTTTGAGTCAAAAAACGCCACTTAGCAGCTCATCAACCGCAGGAGTGCGCCCGCAACACATGGCAAAAGGCAGTCCGCTGCCGCAAAAACAGCGGTTTTCATCGAAAACTCTGGCTTTTGAATTAAAATTTACATTAAAAACAGTGTCGCCGATATGCTGCGGCATCACAAGATAGGGAAAAGGAATCTGGATCTTGTGGAAGATCTCTCGCTTTTCCCCGATATTCTTTCCCTTTATTATAGCCCTTTGCAGAATATTTTTCCAGTAATCATTGATCAACTCGAAAACAACGTCCTGTTCCGCCAGGGTCGTAAATTTCCGGTTTGTTTTTTTATCCAGGTAGCGACGGATCTGTACGGCGAAAAAAGCGTTTCTGTCGTCCAGGTCCTCCGTGGCCTGTTTGAGCATGCCGTAGCCATTGGCGTAGCGGTCGATCATTTTCCGTATCTTTCTCTGCTTTTTTATGCGATAGGCGGAAATCCACAATTTCAAGGCGCTGGAAAAATATCCCAACCGCTTGAGCGCAATCCCCATATAGAACAGGATCTCGGATGAACAGCCGCAGGCCGCGGGGGGGCACACCTTGAGGGCGTACGCCAACGCTTTTATGGCGCGCGCCGCGTCATGCCGGGAAAGCAAGGCCCTCCCCTTTTGCATTTCAATCCGCCATTGTTCCATAGGCCGCCGAAAAAGAAGTAATACGCCCGACCTACCGCCGGACAACATGACAAGGCCCCGTACTAAAGATACTCATTTGCTAAAAAAACGGCAAGCCGCCGCTTATTTTTCTTGACGTGACACGTGCATAAATTGTACATTAAATCCGTTCAAATCCAATTTATATGCTTTTACTCTCTATATCCATAAGAGGAGGAACGGATTAATGAAAATCAAACCGCTCAATGACCGGATACTGGTGAAGGTGAAACTGGAAGAGGAAAAAACTTCCGGCGGTATCTTCATTCCGCAGACCGCCCAGGAGAAGACCCAGCAGGGCACGGTCCTGGCCGTCGGCGATTCGGAAGACATCAAGGTTAAAGTGAACGACGAGATCATCTACGACAAGTACGCCGGCAGCACCATCAAAATCGGCGGCGAGGAACAGCTCATCATCAAGGCCCAGGACATCCTGGCCGTGGTCGGTAAGTAATCCACGTACGTTCTCGAAGATTCGGCCGTCCCCGTCGGGCACGCAACCCTTAAGGATTGCTTGTCCGACGGGGCGGTTTTTTTACGGGCCGCCCCGCAATGACTCAAAGAACGCCTCCAGCCTCCTGATCACCTCGCCGCGTTCCCCCACCACCCGGCCCGTTTCGGGCAGAGATTCCAGAAAATACCGGCCGTAACTCTTGCGGATGACCCGGGGGTCGAGAATGACCACCGCGCCCTTGTCGGTCTTGCGGCGCATCAACCGTCCAAATCCCTGCCGGAAGCGCATGATCGCGTCCGGCAGGGACAGCTCCATAAATGGATTGCCGCCCCGCTCCCTGATCCGTTCCAACCGGGCGCGGATGACCGGTTCGGTGGGCACGCGGAACGGCAGGCGGCAGAGGATGACCGCCTCCAGCGTCTCCCCCGGACTGTCCACGCCCTCCCAGAAGGAATCGGTAGCGAACAGCACGCTGGTGGTTTCCTCGTTGAAGCGTCTTAACAGGCGGTAGCGCTCGTCGTCTCCCTGTTTGAGCGCGTTGATGCCCAACCCGGCCAGCTTCTCCCGCACCGCCGCGTGCACGCGCCCCAGCATATCGTAGGAAGTAAACAACACCAGGGCCCGCCCCTCGCTGGCGGCCAGGGATTCGAATACCGCTTGATTCACGTATTCACCGTACTCATCGTCTTCGGGCAGGGGCGCGTCCGTGGGCACGGCCAAAAGCACCCGTGTTTTGTAGGGAAAGGGCGATGGGAAGAAGCCCTCCCCGCAGTCGCGTTCGGCGTAGTCCCGCAACCCCACGCGCGATTTCCAATAATCGAAACGGCCGCCCACGCGCAGGGTGGCCGAGGTGAAGACCACGGTCTGGTAGCGGTGGAACACCGCTTCCCGCATCAATTCCGCGATGTCGAGCGGGGTAATGATCAGGCGCACGGCCGTTTCGCCACGGTAGGTCCTGAAGGTCTCGAGCCAGAAGACTTTCTCGGTCTTTTCCCCGTAATCGCGGAACTGCTTGACCAGCCCGGCCGCGTTCATGAGCCGGCGCAGCTGCAGCCGGATCAGGTAATCGGTGATATCATTCTCTTCCTGCGGATAACGGGAATCGTTGAAGATGTCCTCCCAGGCGTTGACCAGGTCGGTGATAGCAGCATCCACGCCGCTTAAGGGTTCAAGCAGCAGGGAACGCACGTCCCCGGCCGCCAGGTCGCGCAGGCCCACGCTTTTTTCCAGGCCGGCCAGGGTCAGAGCGTGGGTGGAGGCGTCGTCGGCCCGCTCCACCACGGCCTGCACCAGCGCGGGGATCCTTTCCAGCGCCTTCAATTCCGGAACGCGTCGCTGCAGTTTGAGGGCCAGACCCGCGGCCCGGCCTTTCCGCTGCCGGTACAGCCGTCCCGCCATCTTGCGCAGGCTGAAGCGGGAGAGGCTTTCGGAGAAAAACGAAGTGGCGGACTTTTCTATGTTGTGGGCTTCGTCAAACACCACCCGCTGAAAGGGCGGCAATACGGCATTAGCGGAATAGTCTCCACCCTCCCGTCGCACGCTCAAGTCGGCAAAAAGCAGGTGATGGTTGGTCACCAACAGGCGGGCCCGCGACGCCTCCCGCCGCGCCTTCAGGATGAAGCAGTCCTCCCGGTGCGTACAGCGCAGACCCAGGCAGGCGTCCGCCTCGGAACAGACCTCACCCCACACCGCGTCCGGGGGATAGAAAGAAAGGTCGGTGCGCGCCCCGGTCTTGGAGGTCAGCGACCACTCCTTGATCTGGAGCAGTTCGTCGTTGTGGTCGTCGAAGAGGCCGGCTTCCTCCACGGCCTCGTGCAGCCGTTCCAGGCAGAGGTAATTGCCCCGCCCCTTGATCAGGGCCACGGGGATGCGTTCGGGCAGCATCTTCTGCACCAGGGGGATGTCCTTTTCCAAAAGCTGTTCCTGGAGGTTGATGGTGGCCGTGGAAACCACCACCCGCTCCCGGTTTTCATGAACCCAGACCATGGCGGGTATGAGATAGGCCAGGGATTTACCCACGCC
Source organism: uncultured Spirochaetaceae bacterium (assembly GCA_964419695.1). Classification (GTDB taxonomy): domain Bacteria; phylum Spirochaetota; class Spirochaetia; order SZUA-6; family RPPD01; genus JAFGSW01. The sequence goes on from CAYQRT010000019.1 coordinate 7,647, forward strand.
CGTGCCGGCCTCGGCCACCACGATCTGATTTTCATTGAAAGCGGCGGCCACCCGCTCCAGCATCTCGATCTGGGCGGTACGCTCCTCGTAGCCGGGATAGAGACGGGCGAACTCACCGTCGGGTTCCAACAAAGCCTGCAGGGCCTTGACGTCGAGAGGCTTGATCTCCTCACGCAGCACGGGTTCGGCCACCACCGTCACCCGCTTCACCTTGTTATCAATGATGTAAAAGCCAATGCCCAGGTTGCCCAGCTCGGCGGCGATGGCCACGTCCGCTCCCGAAGGTTTGAGGGTGCCCGAGGGATGGTTGTGGATGACCACGTCGCTTTTTTCAGCAAACGGCTTGAGCGCCGGTACGCGCGCCTCGGTGCCGCGCGCCACCACCGTTACCAGCACCGCCAGCCCATGTTCGTCCAGGCTGCCCACGGCGAAGATTTCGTTGCCGCCGTGTTCGGCGATGGCCGCGGCCAGCTCACGCCTCGCCTGGGGGCTGAAGCGTTCAGCGGCCTCCATCGACGTCCCCCTCGGCCAGAAGATCGGCCAGACGAAGCAGAATGTGCGTCGTGCGTTCCGCCGCCGCCCGGCCGGCCGCGATCACTTCTCCATGGGCGAGGCCACCCGTGCCCCGGCCCGCGGCGCGGTTGGAAACAAGACTGAGGCCCAGCACCTCCATACCCAGGGACCGGGCGGTGATGGTTTCCAGCACCGTGGACATGCCCACCAGGTCCGCGCCCAGCCGCTCCAGCATGTCGATTTCCGCCGGGGTCTCATAGGAGGGCCCGGCCAGGCCGGCGTACACGCCTTCCGGCAGTTCCGGGAAGTGGTTCCCGGCCATTTCACGCAGGGAGCGGGAATAGGCGTCGGTCATATCGCAGAACCGTTCCCGGGGCGGAGCGCCCCGCAGGGGATTCAAGCCGGTGAGATTGAGGTGGTCACGGATCAGGACCAGCGTGCCGGGAGTGAACCCCTCCCGGATGCCGCCCGCCGCGTTGGTAAGGATCAGGCGTTGCACGCCCAGGCGGTGGAGAAGCCGGATGGGAAGCGCCACCTCCTCCGCCGTCCACCCTTCATAGGCGTGGAGGCGACCGCCCATCACGGCCAGGCGGGGCGTCATAACCAGCACTCCGGGATGGCCCGTGACCGAGGGTCGGGGAAATCCGCGGATGGCGGTCCAGGGAATGATCGTCCCCTCCACCCTTTCCAACAATCCGCCGAACCCGGACCCGGTCACAATGGCGACCGCGGGCCGTAGAGAACACCGGCCGGCCACTGAGGTAAAGGCCTTTAACAAACGTTGGGTGTACGGGGAATTCACTCGCCTGCTCCGTATGGGGAATCGGCTATTGTAGTTGAAAAAACATGCTCTGCAAAGTGGCCGGGCCACCCAGCCGGTTGGCAGCCGACGATCATACAGGTATACTCCACACTACCCTTATCCCAAGGAACCAGGAATGCCCGAAAAAAACCCGGACGGGGAACTCCGGACTTTCACCGATCCCGCCCTCACCTTCGAACAAAACGTCATTAGCCTTTTCTCCGCCATCCACCCGTTGGACACCATCGATCGCGCCGGTTTTCTCCTGCGCGGCGTACCCCGCCCGGAAAGCGTGGCCGCCCACAGCCATTTTCTCACCCTCCTGGTTCTCCTCTTTCTGGACCGGTATCCCGACCGGTACGACCGGGACAAGACGTTGACCATGGCCCTGATCCACGACCTGCCCGAGGCCTTTCTCATGGATATTCCCATGCCGGTCGGCGACGCGTTCCTGGGGCGGGCTAAAACCAATGCGGAGAGCGGGTTGGCCGATTCTCTTTTGGCCGGCCTGGACGCCCGGTACCGGAGATTTTTCGCCGAGTTGCAGGAGCGCAAGACGGCCGAAGCGCGGCTGGTGGCGGGACTGGACAAGGCGCAGATGATGCTAAAAATCGTCTGCTACCAGAAAACCTATTGGGGCGATCTGGAGGAATTCTGGCATAATCCCGCCAATTTCCGTGATTACGGGATCGCGGAAGTATCCCACCTCTTTGACGCCATCTGCGCGCACGCTAAAAGAACGAAGCCCAGGGCGGAATAGACCTTTCGGGGATTAATCTAGTCTCATACCCGTTTTATTCGTCTCAATCTCTCAAGACCGGGTTTTTTTAGAAGGCAATCTATGCAGGCCACGCTTTTTTTGGTATTATAAGTCAAATGTAATAGCAAAATCCGGAATACCGCCAATTCCCGCCACATTTTTGCGGGAGATCAGGGATTTTTCGTCGCCGTCCTTTTTTTGCCTTGGCAAAAGCATGACGAAAAAGGCAACGCGCGCCCAATGAACGGAGTCGAGTCGGGATATGTCTGAATTTTCCAGTCTGCGCAATATCGGCATCATGGCCCATATTGACGCGGGTAAAACCACCACCACGGAAAGGATTCTTTTCTACACGGGTAAAAGCCACCGCATAGGCGAAGTGGACGACGGCGAGGCCACCATGGACTGGATGGAGCAGGAACAGGAGCGCGGCATCACCATCACCTCGGCCGCCACCACCTGCTTCTGGAAGGACCACCAGATCAACATCATCGACACCCCCGGACACGTGGATTTCACGGCCGAGGTGGAGCGCTCCCTGCGCGTGCTGGACGGCGCGGTGGCGGTTTTCTGCGCCGTGGGCGGCGTGGAACCGCAATCGGAAACCGTCTGGCACCAGGCCGACCGCTATAAAGTGCCGCGCATCGCCTTCATCAACAAAATGGACCGCGTCGGCGCCGATTTCTTTGCCGTGGTCAAGGAGATGAAGGAGAAACTGAAAACCGAGCCCCTGCTCCTCACCATCCCCATGGGCAGCGAAAACGACCTTGAGGGAATCGTGGATCTGCTCGAGTTGCGCGAGCTCCGCTGGGACCAGAACGACCAGGGCGCCAGCATGCTGACCGACGAAATTGACGGCGGGCGCCGGGAAGAAGCCCAGCACCACCGGGAAGCCCTGATCGATACGCTTTCCGGCATCTCCGACGAGATCGCGGAACTCTATCTGGAGGGCAAGGAAGTCCCGCTCGATCTCATCAAGAAAACCATCCGGCGGGCGGTGCTGGAACGGACCCTGACGCCCGTGATCTGCGGCGCCTCCCTGCGCAATATCGGCGTGCAGCCGCTTCTAGATGCGATCGTGGACTACCTGCCGGCCCCGGACGAACTGCCCCCCATCACCGGCCATAATGTCAAGCACGACAAACCGGCCGACATCCCCTGCGACAAGCACGCCCCGGCCCTGGGGCTGGTGTTCAAAATCCAGAACGACAAGGAAGCCGGCAGCCTCTGTTTTCTCAGGCTCTACTCGGGCACCATTAAAAAGGGTGAGGTGCTCTTCAACATCAACAAGCGCAAACGCGAACGCATCAACCGGCTGCTGCGCATGCACTCCAACAAACCCACCCACATCGACACCCTGTCCGCGGGCGATATCGCCGTTATCGTGGGATTCAAGCTGGCCCAGACCGGGGATACGGTGGGCAGCGAGGGGTTCCAGGTGGCCCTGGAGTCGATCACCTTCCCCGAGCCGGTCATCTCCGTGGCCATCGAGCCCAAGACCTATTCAGAAGGCACCAAGCTGAAAGAGGTGCTCGATCTCCTGGTCAAGGAAGATCCCACGTTCACTATCAAGGAGAACACCGACACCGGCCAACTCATCATCTCCGGCATGGGCGAACTCCACCTGGACGTCATCGTCACCCGCATCACCAAGGATTTCGGCGTGGAGGCCAAGGTGGGTAAACCCCAGGTCTCCTACCACGAATCCATCTCCAAGGCCTTCACCCACACGGAGAAGTACCATAAACTACTGGCCGGCAAGGAACACGCGGCCGAGATCACCATCAAGGTCGAGCCCCTGCCCCGCGGGTCGGGCAACCATTTCAAGAGCTCGGTGCCGTCATCGGTCCTGCCCGACGACTGTCAGGAAGCGGTGAGGAACGGCATCCTGAACGCCATGCAGTCGGGCGTGGGCTTCGGGTATCCGACCATCGACATCGGCGTGGAGCTCACAAAAGCCGTGTTCGCGGAGACGGGGTCCGGTCCCATGGCCTTCGAGGCCGCCGCCACCCTGGGCTTTGACGCGGCCTGCCGTCAGGCCGATCCGGTCATCCTGGAGCCGATCATGACCGTGGATATCTTCACGCCCTCCGAATTCCTGGGCGACGTGATCGGCAACCTGAACGCGCGCGGGAGCACCATTTTGAGCCTCACCTCCAAGACCGCGGTGGAGCACATCCGGGCCGAGGTGTCGTTAAGCCAGATGTTCGGCTACTCGACCATCCTGCGCAGCTTGTCACAGGGCCGGGCCACCTTCGCCATGGAATTTTCGCACTTTGCCAAGAAGAAAAGTTAGGGTCTGAAAGGCGGTAATATGAAAAAAAGTCTTTATGACACATACGGCCCCTGGGCGCTGGTGACCGGCGCTTCGGCGGGGATCGGCGCGGCCTTTGCCCGGCGCCTGGCGCGGGAGAAGTTCCATCTCATTCCGGTGGCGCGGCGCATTGACAAGTTGACCGCCCTCAAGGACGAGTTGGAAAAAGCCCACGGCATCCAAGTGCTGCCCGTGGCGAGCGATCTGGGCACCCTGGATTTCCTGCCCGGTCTGATCCGGGCCGTCGGTGACCGTGAGGTGGGCCTCCTGGTCAACAATGCCGGCTACGGCATCAATGGCTCGTTCCTGGATCACGACCCGACCCAGGAAGCCAACATGCTATCCGTCAATTGCCGGGCGCCCCTGCTCCTCACCCATCACTTCAGCCGCCCTATGAAGGAACGGGGCCGGGGCGGTATTATTTTCTTAAGTTCCATCGGCGCCAACCAACCCACCCCTCTTTCCACCACCTATGCCGCCACCAAGGTCTTCGACCTTTTCCTGGGAGAGGGCCTGACGTATGAGCTGAAGCCTTACGGGATTGACGTGGTTTCCGTGCTTCCCGGGGTCACGAGAACGGAGTTTCAAGAAGTCGGAAACTACCGCGTCAGCGGCCGCATGCGTACCGCTGAAAACGTGGTGGCCACGGCGCTTAAGGCTTTGGGCCGCAGATCTTCAGCGACCGACGGTTTCGGGAACAAGCTGATGACGTTTTTCTCACGCCGTCTGCCCCGCGCATTCGTTATCCGTCAAGCGCTCAACATGGGCGAACAATGGAAGCAATAGACGACGGATGAATAATTTCCAGCATATATTTACTGAAGCACTCTTTCACATGTCGTATTTTTCAGTACATCCCGTAATTTATGTAATAAAAATCATACATTGCGAAACATTTTTCAAGTTCCGTCGGATCAATACCCGCTTCCTTTCCCGCCAGAGGTACTAAATACATTGACGAGAGCCTGAAATTTTGCTAGATTCAAGCGTGAGTACCAATGACATCTCTCAGCTCTACGGTCCGGCATTAAGGCACCACTGCGGCATTGCAGGCATCTCTTCCATCAAGGAACAAAACCTGCCCCGGAACATCTTTTATTCGCTTTTCGCCCAGCAGCACCGGGGACAGGAATCAGCCGGGATCACCTACAACAAGGGCGACACGCTCGTCACCTATAAAGACTTGGGTATGGTCTCCCAGGTACTCCACCACTACCTGACGGAGGAGCACCTGTCATCCGTGGCCATCGGTCACGTCCGGTACTCCACCCAGGGCGCCAACCGGCTGGAAAACGCCCAACCCTTCAGCATCACCTGCAACAAGGGACAGATCTCCTTCGCCCATAACGGCAACATTTCCAATTCGGACGAACTGCGCGCGGACCTTTTCTCCCACGGCTCGATCTTCCAAAGCACCTCGGACACGGAACTGGTCCTCCACCTCCTGTCCCGATCCGGACAGAAAGACTTTGAGGAAAACCTGCTGGAAACCCTGCCCCTCCTGCAGGGCGCCTACTCGGGGGTGTTCATCTTCGAAAAACGGCTCTACGCGGTCCGTGATCCCTTCGGCTTCCGGCCGTTATCACTGGGCCAGACCCTGGACATGACCGCCTTCGCCTCCGAAACCTGCGCCCTGGACACGCTCGGCATCAACCAGTCCGAGGAGGTGAACCCGGGGGAGATCGTCATCGTGGAGCAGGGCAAGATACGCAAACGGAATTTCTGCCCCGGGTGCCCAAAAAGCCAGTGCATCTTCGAGCTGATCTACTTTGCCCGGCCGGACTCCACCACCTTCGGCTACTCGGTGCACATGCTGCGTAAAAAGATGGGCGCGGCCGTTGCCGCCGTGGACGACCACCATTCCGACATCGTCATTCCCGTGCCCGACTCCGGCAACTCCGCGGCGCTGGGCTACGCGGCCGCCTCCGGCCTTTCCTTCGAGCAGGGCCTGACCCGCAACCATTATACCGGCCGCACGTTCATCCAGCCCACCCCGGAGATGCGCGAATTCGGCGTGCGCATGAAGCTCCATCCCGTGAAGCGCGCCATCCAGGGCAAGCGCATCACCCTCATCGACGACTCGCTGGTACGGGGCACCACGGCCAAGATCCTCATCCGCCTCCTGAAGGACGCGGGGGCCGAAGAGGTCCACCTGCGCCTGTCCTCGCCGGAAATCAAGCATCCCTGCTATTTCGGGATCGACATTCCCACCTCGGAGGAGCTCATCTCCAACCGGATGACGCCCGGTCAGATCGCCCAATACATCGGCGCCGATTCCGTGGTCTTCCTCCCCATCGACTCGCTCCGGGCCTGCGTCTCCAACCCGGATGACTTTTGCTACGCCTGCTTTTCCGGGGAATACCCCTTTGCCGTCAAGGACCCCAGTCAGAGGAGAAAGAACTGATGGCGGACTCTGCCGTATTCCACGCGCCCTCCCGCCGCAGGGAGAGAACCCGTGGCTAGGCTGGCCATCCTCGCCTCGGGTAACGGCTCCAATTTTGAAACCATCGCCCGGGCGCTCAAGCACACAACCCATTCGCTCGAGTTCCTGCTGTGCGACAGGCGGAAAGCCTTTGCCATGGAACGCGCCCGCACTTTGGGCGTTCCCGTATACCTGGTCAGCTATAAAAACCGCATCCGGGAAGAGGCGGAGAAGGAAATCATCGCTCATTGCGTGGACCACCACGTGGACCTGATCGCCCTGGCCGGATTCATGCGCCTCTTGACCCCCGCGTTTCTCGAGCATTTCGGCGGAGACATCCTCAACATCCATCCCGCATTGTTGCCTAAATTTCCCGGCGTGGACGCCATCCGCCGCAGCGTGGAAGCGGGCGAGTCGGCACTGGGCATTTCCATCATCAAGATCGACGGCGGCTGCGACACCGGGCCCATCCTCTTTCAGGCGTCGTTCGAACGTCCGAAAGAGGCCTCGCTGGAGGACATTGAAACCCGTATCCATGAACTGGAACATGAGCATTATCCGCGGGTGGTCATCGACCTGCTGGACAAGATAGATGCAAACAAGCAAACGGAGCAATCATGAAGGTCCTCCTCCTGGGCTCGGGCGCCAGGGAACACGCCCTGGCCCTCGCCTTATCCCGCAGCCCCCTGGTCAAGAAAATATTCGCCGCGCCCGGCAATGCCGGCATCGCCGGCCTGGGCGAGTGTTTCCCCGCGGTTGATCCCTGCGACGGGACCGCGGTTACGGAGTTGGCCCGGCGCCTCGGCTGTGATCTGGTCCTGGTGGGGCCTGAAGCGCCGGCCGCGGCCGGAACCGTGGACTCCCTGCAGGAGGCCGGCGTGCCGGTGATCGGTCCCAACCGGTCCTCGGCCCGCCTGGAATCGAGCAAGGTCTTCTCCAAGCGGTTTTACCTGAAATACGGCATACCCACGGCCGAGGCCGCGGAGTTTTCCTCCTTTGACGAATTCAGGGGCTACATCGACGCCCGGCCCGGCAAAAAACTCGTGATCAAGAAGAACGGGTTGGCCGCGGGCAAAGGCGTGCTGGAATCATCGGACCCAGACGAGCTGATCGCGTTCGGTAAAAACGTCCTGAACAATGATTCGCTTTTGGTGGAGGAATTCCTGACCGGTTGGGAAACGTCGATCTTTGCCCTGTCGGATGGCCGAAGCCACCGGGTGCTGCTGCCCTGCACCGACCACAAAAAGGCCTACGACAATGACCAGGGCCCCAACACCGGGGGCATGGGCGCCATCTGTCCGGTGCCGCGCGTGGATCAGGCTCTGCAGTCCACCATCAACCGGACCATCGTGGAACCCACCTTCCGCGGCCTGTCGGCCGCAGGGCTCTCTTACAAGGGTGTCCTGTACTTCGGCGTCATGGTCACCCCGGAGGGACCCAAGATCCTCGAATACAACGTCCGCTTCGGCGACCCCGAGGCCCAGGTCCTCCTGCCGCTCATCCAAACCGATTTCGGCGCCGTGGTCCGGGCCCTGGCCGCCGGTACGCTCGCCGAACTGAATATCGAATTCAAGGCGGGCGCGGCCGTGTGCGTGGTGGTGGCCGCCGACGGATATCCGGGCCCGTACGCCACAAACCTGCCCGTGGCCTCCATCCAGGAGCCGCCCGGGAACGAGGCCGTGATCTACCACGCTTCCACCCGGCTTACGCAGGAAAAATCCGTACTCACCGGCGGCGGACGCTGTTTTACGATCACGGGCTTGGGGCCGGATCTCAAAGCCGCGGCCGCGGCCGCCTACCGGCATATCGACAGGGTACAATTCAAAGGCGCCTGGTTCAGGCATGACATCGGGAAGAAATTTTTTGAATAACTACCCTGAATGCATCACAGAGACACGGAGGAGCATAGAGGAGTCATCATGAAAGACGTGCTTATCATCATCGGTTCGGAATCGGACCGGGAACAGATCGCCCCGGGGATCGCGCTTCTGGAGGAGAAAAAACTCTCCTCGGAATGCCACGTCTATTCCGCCCATCGTAACCTGGAGGAGCTCATTGCGTTTCTGGGGGAGCGTGAGAAGGATTTCAAGGTGATCATCGCCTGCGCTGGCCTGGCCGCGGCCCTGCCCGGCGTGGTGGCGGCCAAAGTGAAGCTGCCGGTCATCGGGGTGCCGCTGGCGGCCGGGCCCCTCTCCGGCATCGACGCCCTGCTGGCCATCATCCAGTTGCCCAAGGGCGTGCCCGTGGCCACCATGGGGCTGGGCAAACAAGGTATCCTCAATGCCGTCCACCTGGCCGAGCGCATCATCCGGCTGAAATGTACTCCATAGCCAAAGGTTTTCTATTTCCGCCACCGCACCGACGGCATGCCTGATCTTGTTTGGATGTAAGGAAATAGAAAACCATTATAATCGGAAATGAAGAAAATCATCCGATTTTCTTCATAAAACCCTGCTGGCGGCGGACCTCGTACATGAGGATGCCCGCGGCCACGGAGACATTGAACGAATCCACGTGTCCCTGCGCCGGGATACTTATCATGTTGTCGCACGACTCCCGCACCAGGGGACGCAGTCCCTGGCCTTCACTGCCCATGACCAGCGCCACCCGGCCGGAGAGGTCGGTATGGGCCGCGTTCGTTCCGGCCGCCTCGGCCCCGTAGACCCAGAATTCATGCTCCTTGAGCACCTGTATGCCTTGGTGCAGGTTGGGCACGGTGACGATGGTGACGAAGGCCGCCGCGCCCGAGGAGGTCTTGACCACGGTCTGGGTCTCGTGCGCGGAACGGCGCTCGGTGACCACCACGCAATCGACCTGGAACTGGTCGGCCGTGCGCAGGATGGCGCCGAAATTCTGGGGATCGGTTATATTATCCAGCAGGAGCACCAGGCCTTTGTCGCCGGATATTCCTTTCAGGACAAAGGAGAGATTGTTGCGGTATTCAAAGGGGATTTCCTCCAGCACCAGTACCGCGCCGCGGTGGTCGGCCCGGCGGGAGACGGCGTCCAATTCGGCCTCGTCCGCCAGAACAACGGGTACGCCCCGCTCCTGGGCCAGGGAACGCAGGTCGGCGTTTTTCTTCTTTTCCGGCAGCAGGTAGAGGCTGCCCTTGACTGTGCTCCTTTTCAGGATTTCGGCGATGGCGTGGAAACCGAAAATAATCATGGACATGGCTATTGGGCTCCGAATACTTTTGTTCTGTCGATCACGCCGTCGAAATCGGTATCCTGTTCGTAACGGTCCACGTACACGCCCTGCAGATAGATCCAGATGTCGATTTTCCCGTCATAATTGGAGTCGATCGTGTTTTTGACGGCCACGCCCTTCTCGTAATAGTAGAAGGTATCCATGACACCGTCGAAATTATTGTCCATTTCCTCGTATTTCTTCTTGCCCTTCTTGTCGAATTCGACGATGAAATCGACCTTGCCGTCGAAATTAAGGTCGCTTCTCTCCACGTTGACGTATCCGTCTTCATATACGTACCATTTGTCGGGCCGGCCGTCCTTGTTGCTGTCAAAAGCATATTCGGTGACTGGAAAGGCCGCCACCGCACCGCAGATAAAGATGGCCACAAACGCATATCGTCTCATATCACATCCTTCCAGTTACAACATCGACAGCTTTCAGACAAAGATTGAAGGGATCTTGGGTAAAGCACCTTAGAAAACCGCAACCGCCGCGCGCGGGCGGGTCAGGCGGTCTTTACCGACAATTTTCCAAATTGTCGGTATTTCCGATTATAATTCTTTGTCAGAACGAGACTTATTTATTTCTCGGTCGGACAAACTTAAAACGTTTGAGTATCTTTTCTAAATATAAGGATATTTTGGTGTATCATGGAAGGAATATACGAGTATTGATATCCGTAGAGATGCAGTTTCTTGGACACGTCATACCAGATGATATTCGCCTTCCAGACCAGGCCGGGCAGGGAACGGAGTACGTCCGCCAGTTCGGCGGAAAGGCAGTGGTACTCGTTTTTATAATACATGTCGCCGATGAACACCGCCAGGTATTTGGCGGGTTTGAGGAGCCCGGTCGCGGCCGCGAAGACCGCCTTCATCCGCTGGAGCCAATCCTCTTTGGAACGGTAGGATATGTCATTAAAGGCCTGCAGCCGGCTCAATGGGGCCTCCCGGGCCTCCTCACCGGTTTTCTTGTATTTGCCCCGGGAACGGGGCGCCTTGTCCATGCGAAAGTAGGGCACGTCGGTGAACACAAAGTCGAACTCACGCCCGGCCAGTCCGGCCAGCACTTCTGCGGCCTCACCCGTCTGCGTTTCCATGATTTCCAGACGTTCCTTGCGGCAAACCTCGCGGTAGATGTCGATCCAGCGGGGTTCGATTTCAATTCCCACCCCCCGGCGTCCGGCCAGGGCCGCGCCCAGCAGGACCCCCCCCACCCCCATGAAGGGATCGAGGACCGCGTCCCCCTTTTTGGTAAACACTTTAATAATATCCCGACAGAGATCGGGCGGTTTCTGTCCGCCGTGCCGGCTGCGCAGGCCGTGCTGCCGGTTGGGGGGATAGGGCTTGGTGATGACCGAGCGGGTCCAGAACACCCATTCCCTGCCCGTCAGGTCATTGACGCGGTTTTTCTCGGAATAGAAGCCGCGGGACACGCCGTTTTCGTTGAATACTTCCCGTTTTTCCATGGATCCTATCAGGGTGGTGAAATGGTTCCACTTTTTCACCACCCTGCGCTGAGCATAGCGTGCTGATGAGAAAAAAGCAATGCGGCCGGCGGGGCGTATCAGGAGCGGATATCGTTCTGCAGATAAAACAGGTACTCGATCACGGTCCGGCGGCGGGATACCCCGGCCCCGCGTCCGAACACCGGGTAGGGAAAATCCCAACGAGCCCGTAAACGGTCCTTTCCGATCGCCTCTTCGATGTCTTCCTGGCTTAAAATCCCCTCGGAATTGTAGGAGAGGTACACATGACGGACGTGTAATCCTTCCAACAGCCTGTGAAGCGCCGCCGCCGCGTTCCGGCGGCGGGAGAAGACGCTTTTCAGACCGCTGCGATCGAATTTACGCGTCAGCCCCGCCAGGCGCGGTTTTTCCCACCGGGCCAGATTTTCCAGCACGTGGTAGTTGTCGCAATACTGGCGGCCGTTATAGGGCGGGTCCAGGTAGGCCGTGTCCGCCCGGACACGATCCAGCACGGCCAGGACGTCGGCGGTATAAATCTCCCGGCCGACCGGCGGCAGGGTCTCCAGAGGGGGGAGTGTGAAGCGGTCGTACACCCTGACGTCCACCAGGTGGCGGCCGTTCTCCATACCCGGTTTCCCCAGGTGCTTCATATAGGCGTCGTACTGCCCGATGGTGTTGGCCACCCGGTCCGCGCCCAAGATGAATGACGCCAGCAGGGCCCCGGCCACGGACCCAAGAATTTCACCGGCGGCTTTTCTGCGTTCCAGTTCCTCCCGTACGGCGTCCATCACCAGACAGTTGTCCCGGGTAAAATACCGGTCCGCGAAATGTTCGGTGATGTACCCGGCCCGCCCGGCCAACCCGTTCAGCTCGTCCCGCGCGCGCTCAAACGCGTACGCCTCCGCGGCCGGCAGAGCGAAAGACCCCTGGAAGACCGCGGTATTGGAAAAAAGGTTGTCGCAGACGATGACCGCGCGCGCTCCCGCGGCGATGACCGCGGCCGAGACCGCGCCCGTTCCCAGGAAGCCGTCAAAAA